>CALAMB010000015.1 GCA_937925645.1 uncultured Acidobacteriota bacterium | reverse complement strand
GAGGCCAACGCCGCGCTCGGCCTCCTGCCGCCGGAGCCGGCCGCCGCCATCGGCGCCGCCGCCCGCGAGGTGGCCGACGGCCGGTGGGACAGCCATTTCCCCGTGGACGTGTTCCAGACCGGCTCGGGCACGTCCACCAACATGAACGCCAACGAGGTGATCGCCGCCCGGGCGCGGCAACTGCTGGAGGACGCCGCCGGCCCGCCCGCCGTCCATCCCAACGACCACGTGAACATGGGCCAGTCGTCCAACGACGTCATTCCCGCCGCCATCCACGTGGCCGCCTACGAGCAGGCCGCCGGCGAGCTGCTGCCGGCGCTGCGCCACCTGCGGGACGTCCTCGACCGGCGCGCCGTCGCGCTCGACGACGTGGTGAAAACCGGCCGCACCCATCTCATGGACGCCATGCCCGTGCGGCTGGGGCAGGAGATCGGCGCCTGGTCCAGCCAGGCGCACCACGCCATCGCCCGCGTCGAGGCGGTCCTGCCCCGGCTGGCGGAGTTGGCGCTGGGGGGCACCGCCGTGGGCACCGGCATCAACGCCCACCCCGAGTTCGGCCGGCGCGCCGCCGCGGCGCTGGCGCGGCTCACCGGGTTGCCTTTCCGCGAGGGGGACAACCACTTCGAGCTGCAGGCGGCCCAGGACACGGCGGTGGAGCTGTCCGGTCAGTTGAAAACGGTCGCCGTGATCCTGATGAAGATCGCCAACGACCTGCGCTGGATGAACTCCGGGCCCCAGGCGGGGCTGGCCGAGATCGCCCTGCCGGCGCTCCAGCCCGGCTCCTCCATCATGCCCGGCAAGATCAATCCGGTGATCTGCGAAGCGGTGATCATGGCCGCCGCCCAGGCCATCGCCTGCGACACGGCGGTCACCCTGGGCGGCCAGGGGGGCAACTTCCAGCTCAACACCATGCTGCCGCTGGTGACCCACAACCTGCTGCAGGCCGAGGGGCTGCTGGCCGCCGCCGCCCGGCTGCTGGCGGACAAGGCCGTGGCGGGTTTCACGGTCAACCGCGCCGCCGTGGCGGAACGGGTGGAGAAGAATCCCATCATGGTCACGGCGCTCAACCCGGTGATCGGCTACGACGCCGCTGCGGCCATCGCCAAGCGCGCCTTTGCCGAGGGGCGGCGGGTACGCGAGGTGGCCGCCGAGGCGACGGGCCTGGCGCCCGCCGAACTGGACCGCCTGCTGGACCCCCGCTCCCTGACCGAGGGCGGCATCAAGGGCGGCGGCTCGGGCGGGTAGCGCACCCGTCGACTCAGTTTCATTTTTATATTGAGTCGGTGCCACAAATTCGCCGCGGCTTCGTCTATGGTGATGATGGCCGGGCGAACCAACGGTTCGCGCGGGTGAGAGCCGGGTCGGATCAACGAGAATGGATTTCTCTCAGACACAGACCACGGGCCGGATGGCGGAAACGGACACCGCGCTGGAACGCCTTTACCAAGACCATGCCGACTGGCTGCTTCGACTGGCGGTCCGCCTGACGGGGTGCCTCGACACCGCGGAGGAACTGGTGCAGGAGGCGTTCCTGCGGGTGGCGCAGCAGCCTGACACCGGCCGATCGCCCGAGAATCCGCGGGCCTGGCTGTGCCGCGTGACGGTGAACCTGTGGCGGGATCGACTCCGCCGCCTGCGGTGGCGACGATTCCTGCCCCTGGCCTGCAGCCCCGATCTGCCGGACGGCCACGACACGGAAGCAGACTACTTGCAACAGGACCGAATAGCGAAAGTCAGGCAGGCCCTCAGCCGGTTGCCCGACCGGGACCGGCTTCTCGTCGTGCTGTACTGGAACGAGATGAGCTACGCCGAGATGGCCCGCGTGCTGGACCTGCGGGTGACCACCGTGGGGAAGGCGCTGTCCCGGGCCATCGACAGGCTGGCGGCACTACTGGAATGAGGTGTGACCATGCGATGCCTTGACCGATCCGCCATGCAATCGTTCGTCGACGGCGAGCTGGATTCCCTCTCCGCCGACACGATCCGCGCGCACCTGTCTGCCTGTCCAGACTGCCGCGATGCAGTCGATGCCGTCCGGCGGCGGGCCCAGACGGTTCGCCGTTCACTGGATGAAGCCTGGCCCGTCGTGGCCGCGCCGCCGCTGGCACACGCCGTTCCCCCTGATCAACGACTCGCGGCAGCGGGTGCACCACGCAGCATCTGGCGCCGGCATCTCCAAATTCCGATCCCGCTGCTGGCCGCCGCCGGGCTGTTGATCGCCGGCATGGGCATCGTCATCTGGCAGCAGCGCCTCATCATGGGAGAACTGCGGGCCACCCGGCAGCCGCCGGTCACTACAGTGACCATCGCCGCCGGTGACACGATCCTGCAGCGGGAGATCGTCCTGGACCTGTCCCGGTGCCAGCCCGTCGAGGATACGACAGTCTATGTCTTCAGGGAGGAATGATCATGCAGTCCACTGTTGGGTTGATCGGCTGGCTGCTGTTGCTGACCACCATCGGCCTCACCGCCGGACCGGCGATCGCGCCGGTCGACACCGGAGCGCCGGCCGCGCCGCCGGAAGAGCGCCTGGGTGCCGCCGCGAACGACACAGGCAGGGAGAGGCCGATCATCATCAACCTGGATCTGGCGTTGCTGCAGATCCACCCTGCGGAAACCATGACTCTGTTGGCTCCAAAGGTGCAGGTCGTGTTGGGACATTCGGCCACCATCCAGACGGGTGCGAAAACCACCGACGACCGGACTGAATCAAGGGAGTACCAGCTCACCATCCGGCCCGCCCGGATTCTGCCCGACGGCATCGAGCTGCAGTTTCAATGGACCATGAAGATCGGGACTACCGCCCATACCGGAAAAGCCGCGGCCACGGTGCGCAACCTGGAAAAGGCGGTTGTCAACCTGTTCGAGGATCGAGGACGCGACATCAAATATGCCATCCAGGTGGTCCCTCTGGTGGAAAACGCGATGCCGGCAGGAGCGTACCCAATGCCATTGCATGAGCTGCGCATCACGGGTGGCATGCTGCTCCTCAACGACCGTCGGGTGTGGGGCGGATCCGGTTCCGACGGTTCCGCGCGAAGCGACCGGGAGGGTGCCGTCCACTTCGAGATCCTGACGAAACAGTTCGGCCGCTTCCGGCTATTTTTCCGCCCCGCTGGAAAGACGGACCTAATGGGGACCGTCAAGGGCAACCTCATCCGGTTCGACTATCGGGACAACCGGTTCGAACTGATCTCGCGGGACGACTTCCTTGACGGCGGCCCATGGAAGGTGTGGATCCAGCACGATCCGGATGTCTTCACGTATCCGGCGCGAGGTTCGGGGTCCAAGGGCCCGGCGGGACCCGACTGGAGTGTGGTGGAAGCCAGCGTAGGAGTCGGGGCCGGCGTTAAACCCCAAGAGTGAGCGCATCGTCCCGGGACCTGAGGGACCACAACCATCGCCAAGCGCGCCTTTGCCGAGGGGCGGCGGGTACGCGAGGTGGCCGCCGAGGCGACGGGCCTGGCGCCCGCCGAACTGGACCGCCTGCTGGACCCCCGCTCCCTGACCGAGGGCGGCATCAAGGGCGGCGGCTCGGGCGGCTGACGACCGGATACCCGTCGTCTTGGATATGCGGCGTCGGACGGCGGCCGAAATGTTATAATCCGGTTAGAATCACCTTATCCCCGGGAATTCGAGCGGACGGAGGATGACATGATGCCCCCTGTCAGACGCATCGTTTCACGGTCGGCACTGCCGGCGTTACTGGTCATGGTGGCGGCACTCTGCGCCCCATGGGCGCTGGCCGTCAAACCGGGCCAGGTCGAAGGCACGCTCACCGTCAACGGCGAGGCGACCGCGCTGACCCATGCCTACGCCCACCGGCGCGCCGGCCATTTCGACCCGGGCCAACTGGACGCCGTGGTGCTCCTGTGCGACCGGGAGCTGCCCGCGGCCGCCGTCACGGACCCGAACGAACGCCTCAAGCTGGAAAAGGCCGGAAACCTCCGCGCCCTGGAGCTGACCATCAGCCACGAGGGAAAATTGACAGCCGTCAAGGTCCGCCACCCCGCTTTCGGCCACGGGCCCAGCGGCAATTCCACCCGCTACCGGCTGACCCTTGACCGGTACGACGCGACGGGCCTGGCGGGCCGGCTCACCTGCGACGGCGAACGGAAGGAGAAGGGCATCGGCTTCACCTTCGCGGCCGAGTTCGCCGCGTACTATCGCCCCGAATGATCTTCGCGAAGTCGGCGGGCGGTACGATGGGCGGGTAGTCCGGTGAGCCCGCGGGCGGCTCCGCCTGTTTCCGCGCGCTGTATGGCGGCGGCGCTCACCGCGGCTCGTAGACAACGATGCTCGCCGCCGCGGCCGCCGGGGCTGCATCGGCGGCCCGCCGGACCGCCTTCAGAAACGCGGCGCGGTCGAGGTCCAGGCCCATGGCGGTCGGACGCTCCATGCCCCGGGCGCTCAGACTCAGCCCCCGCGTGTCGACGATGAAACCGACCAATTGGCGACCGCAGAAGCCGGCCGCCCGCAAGCCAGGGATCGGCGTCTCCGCCATCGGCCGTCGGACCACCGCCGCATTCCGGAGCGCCTCGAGCGGGGGCTGGTCAAAGCCCGGGTATGGCCAGGCGGCGTCCGGTTGCCGGGGATACCGCTGCAGCGTGGCGGCAAGCCCCAGGCCGGCGTGGCTGCCGAGCAGGACGAGTGTGTCGAACTCGGTTCCGTGAAGCTGCAACGCGTTCGGGAACTCGTGGCCCAACGCCTCCGGATGATCGAACGGCAGCAGCCGCACCGGGGTGAAGATTCGAGCGCCCTCTTCGATGGGCGCGATGAAGACGCCCACCGGCAGAAACGGCCGGCCCTCCGCCCGTCCGATGCCGGATCCCGCCAGGCACCCGATGAGCAGCACTGTCGTCACGAGTATCGACCGCATCGCTTCCTCCCTCCTGAGTCTGCCCAGCGCCCGGCATCAGCAGCGCGGCGCGAAACAACAGATCGCGCTGCGGGTTTTTCCGGATCGCCGGCTGGCTGTCGTCAGCAAGACGACCGGGTCCCTGTGCACTTGAATGATCGGGCCCGAGGTTGTCATGTCTGACAATGTAAAACGCAGCGGGTGGCTCGTCAAGATCACTTCGAAACCCAATGGTGCATCGGATCGGCAGTGGAAGTACGTTGGGTCGGCTTGCCGGGACTGCCGGCCGGACTGTCGGATTCACGCCGTGGTCAGGGTCCGATGATTTCATTGAGCCCGTCCACGACCTGGGCGATCTCCCCGGGCTTCGCTTTCCCGAGCCGTTTGCCGATTCGCACGACGGCCAACGTCCGGATCTGGCTGATCTTGACCCAGAACCGTTTCGGCCGATCTTTCGACTCCAGCTCCAGTGTCAGCGGAAAGCCCGCTCGCTGCGGCTGACCCGTGATGGCGACGGCGATCACCTTACCCGAACGCTCGTTGAACACATCGTGACTCAAAATCAGGACCGGCCGCTGCCCTGCCTGCCCATACCCTCGCTCCGGATTCGAATCCGCCCACCGAATATCGCCCCTCAGTATTCCGGCCATCGCCTCAACTCCTCCGACAATCCCTCCTCCGCCAGGGTCTTTTCAAAACCCGGATCCAGCTTGCCGCACTCGCGCGCCAGCCGGTTCTGATCGACGCGCTCCAGCTTCTCCTGCACCGCGACCTGGATCGCCTGGCTGCGATTGCGGAACACGGCTTGTTTCACCAGTTGATCCAGCCGCCGAAGGAGCGCCTCATCGATGGTGATGGCCACTTTGGATCGCCCCATGTCGCGCCTCCGGGTATGACGAAATATCATGCCTGAATTCCTGTCAAGACCGGCCCGATGATCGGACCCTGACCATTCGACGAATGCGGCCAGACCGCAGTCTGTGTGATCCACCCAACATGCGTCAACGCCGTGCCACGACAGCCTGCCTCAGGCGCGCGTTCATCGAACGCGCGCTACGAAACACTGCCGCTGTCGCGCGATCGTCCGGAGCGCACCACCTCCCCGATTGACAGCGACGGGGACACCGAAGTACTGTGTTATGGCTTTCACTCGACACTCCAAGGAGCGCCCCATGGTCCGCATCGTTCGCCATCCAGGTCTCATGATCCGACGAAATTGGATCGCCCTGCTGGTACTCTCCGTCGGCGGCGGTTTGCTGTGCGCCGCCACGCCCGAAGCCGCCGCCAATCCTTGGCCGGCGATCCGCCGGGCGCGTGTGGAACGGCTGCTGCCGGTGGCCATGCAGGCGGCCGGCGCGGACGCCTGGGTGGTCGTCTGCCGCGAGAATGCCAACGATCCGTTGGCGCTCCACGTGGGCGGCGAGAACGCCGGCGGCCAGGCGGCGTTCCTCTTTTTCCTGAAGGAGGGGCGGGTATCGTCGCTGGCCATCACCCCGCCAGGCGAGGCGACGGCGCTGCGGGAGGTCGGCCTCCACGACACCTACCGGGTGCTGGAGCGCGACGCGAACCTCTGGGCGACGGTGGCCGCGGCGCTCCGGGAGCGCGGCGCGGTAACGGTCGCCGTCAACTCCTCCGCCCGCGCCGTGGCCGACGGACTGAGCCACACCCAGCGCCGGGAGCTCGAGGGAGCCCTCGGCGCCGGCTGGACCGGCCGGCTCGTCTCGTCCGAGGAACTGGTGCTCACCTGGCTCGCCGTGAAGCTGCCCGAGGAGGTCGCCATCATGCGGGAGGCGGCGCGCCTCACCGAGCGGCTCCTGCACGAGGCCTATGCCACCGTGGTGCCGGGAAAGACCGCCGACGCCGACGTGGCCCGGTTCCTCAAGGGCCGGATGCGGGAACTCGGCGTCGGCGACGCCTGGGCACCCGACCAGAACCCCAACGTCAACTCCGGGCCCGATCGCGGCCATTCTCACTCGACCGGCAAGATCATCATGCCCGGCGACGTGATCCAGATCGACTTCGGGATCCTGGTGCACGGCGTTTGGTGCACCGACCTGCAGCGATTCGCTTACGTGCTTCGCGAAGGCGAAACCGGTCCGCCGCCGGAGATCCGCCGCTACTGGGAGCGCGCCGTCCAGAGCCACCGACGCGTGCTGGCGGCCCTGAAACCCGGCGCCCGCGGCTTCGAGGTGGACCGCGTCCAGCGCGAGTGGATGGCCGCCCAGGGGTCGCTGCCGGTGCCGTGGGGCACGGGCCACCCGGTGGGCTACTGGGCCCACGACGCCGGCCCCATGCTCACCGGCGGCCAGCCGGACCGCACCCCCGCGGGCGACGCCCTCCGGGTCGTCGCCGCCGGCATGGTGTTCGCCTACGACGGCTTCTTCTGCTGGCCCATCGAACATCAGGGCCGCCCGGCGACGAAGACCATCTCCGTCGAGGAGATGGCGGTGGTCACCGCCACCGGCGCCGAGTACCTCATCCCGCCCCAGGAGACGCTGATCCTGATCCCGCCCCGCCGGTGATCCGGATCCGGTCCGCCTTGACTAATCCGACATGCTCTGTAAAAATGCAGACACATTTCCGCCGATCTGACGACAAATACACTGTCAGTACCGACCGGACTGCCGTCAGTCGCCGGTGAATCGTCAAGAGACGACCGACGCCCAGAACGGCGGGTCGAACGAGGCCGACCGCGGGGCGTAGCCGGATTCCGGCTCCACGGACGGCTCCTAGAAGGAGGGTGCATGCATCGCATCGCGGGTATCGTGGTTTTGCTGATGGCGCTGGCGCTGCCGGCCACGGCCGGATTGAACCGCTGGAGCACCGCCGGACCGTACGGTGGACAGATGAAGTTCGTCACCGTCGACTCCCAGACGCCCAACGTGCTGTTCGCCGGCGTGCGGGAAGGCGGTTTCTACCGGAGCCGCAACTGGGGACAAAGCTGGGAAGCCATCGCCGGCTTCACCTCGCCCATTGAGGCCGCCGACATCCATCCCCTCGACCACCGGGTGGTGTTCGCCTCCAACTCGACCGGGATCCACCGGAGTCCGGACGGCGGCGACACATGGTCCAAGGTTGCCGGCAACTCCGTCCGCTGCTTCGCTTTCCACCCCACCGATCCCTCGATCATCTATGCGGCGAGCTTGACGCAAGTGTACCGCTCCCTCGACGGCGGATTCTACTGGACCGTCGTCGCCACGATCCCGGGCACGCCCCAGATTGACCAGATCCGGCAGGCCCCCCTGGCCAGCCAGACACTCTATATCGCCACCTGGAATTCGGGCGTGCAAAAGAGCACCAACGGCGGTTTGAACTGGACGAACGTCTCGCCAACCGTCGCCGAGGGCTGGCGCGTGGCCTGCCACCCCACCATTCCCGGCCGCGTCTACGCCAGCTCCTATATCCCGTGGGCCGTGTACGTCAGTTCCGACAGCGGGGCGACCTGGACCCAGAGTTCGTCCCACCTTTACTTCAACGGCCTGGTCTGCGACCCCGGAGATCCGGACCGTCTGTTCTGCATCTCATTGGCCGCAGTCTATGCCAGCACTGACGGCGGCGCCACATGGGAAGTGGTCAACGAACTCGGCGGCCGCTGCATCGCCATCGAGTCCATCGATCCGGCGGGAGCGTTGTACGCCGGCACCGTCGGCGGCATCCAGCGGTCGTGGAACCACGGCGTCACCTGGCAGGAGGCCAGCTCCGGCATCCGGACCAAGACCCACTGCCTCGCCGTATCGCCGGAGGGCGCCGGCATCGTCTATGCCGGCGACGACTCGGGCTACCTGTTCAAGAGCACCGACGGCGGCGAGTCGTGGGCGTTTCAGAGCCATTACGGCAACGACCTCGCCTTCCAGAATCTCGCCCTGAGCTCCGCAACCGACCCCGTGACGATCATGGGCACCATCAACGGAAGCATGTACCGGACGCTGGACGAGGGGGAGAGCTGGAGTCGCGTACTCGGCGGCTCACCCAACAAGTATATCTTCGATATCGAAACGGACCCGGACGATCCCCTGACCGTATGGGCCACGTCCGGGTGGCCCACCTGGGACTATCCCTTCTTCGGCCTGTTCCTGTCCACTGACGGCGGCGCCACCTGGACCCCCACCGGCCAGCTCGTGGACGTCAACGTGATCGAGCTGATGTTCGACCCGTGGTCCGCTCTGAAGATGTACGCTGTCGGTGACGACGGCTTCTACAAGTCCGCCGACGGCGGCCTCACCTGGAATCCGGCGATGACGGGCCTGACCGAAACGCGCGTCCACAGCCTGGCCTCCAACGAGGCCAGTCCGCAGACACTCTTCGCCGGCACGCGCTCGGGCGTGTTCAAGAGCACGGATGAAGGTGGCGCTTGGACGCCCGCCGGACTGGCGTCCCACTGGGTGAAGGCGCTGGTGCGCCAGCCCAAAACCCAGGGCATGTTCGCGGGCACCACCGACGGGCTGTTCTACAGCCCCAATTCCGGCGCTTCCTGGTTCGCCGTGTCGCGCGCCACTACCGAAACGGACGTCCAGGCGCTGGCCACCGACGTGCGGTCGCCCACGCGGGTGTACGCCGCCACGTCGAGCGGCGTGTTCGCCTACACGTCGACGACCGCGCCCACGGTGCCGCTGCTGACCCGGGCCGGCCAGACCGGCAACGTGAACCAGGCGCTCGCCGCCCAGATCCTGCCCGCCTCGGCGATCACGGTCCTCCTGGCGCCCAACACCTTCCCCGGCGCCGGCACTGCCAATCCGGTCATCCTGGAACTCACCCTGCCCGACGGCGCCCTGCTGAGCCAGACTCTGGCCGACGGCACCCTGACCCAGCTCGACGTGCTGCCCCCCGGCGCGAGGTTGCAGCCGCTGGCCGTCTCGGAATACGCCTTTGACGGCGTGTCGGCCACCTACCAGCCGGTCGTGGACACTGCGGCCACCGCCGGCATCGACGACCACGCGATCCAGCTGTTCCGCTGCGTGCAGGGCGAGAACAAGATCTGGCTGCGCCTCACCCGGAGCACCAGCGCCTGGGAACCCGACGACGACGAGAACTACCTCGGCTTCACCATCGGGATCGGCGCCGGCGTCTGGCCTCTCAACGCGGCGAGCAACTGGGGCGCCGCCGGCCAGTTCACCCAGGCCAACTCCCAGTTCTTCGGGGACCTGCGGGGCTACGATTTCAACCTGACCGACGACATGTTCCCGGTCACGGTCCGGGCGTTCTACCAGAAGACGGGCGCCGCCCTGACGACCAAATTCACTCCCGACACGCTGAACCTGTTCCGGCTCGATCACACCGTGGCGGAGGATGTCGCCCCCGCCCGCCTCGTTGGCGCCACGATCACCGACCACGCCCAGGGCGACCTCGACGGCGACGGGCGCGAGGACATCGTCTCCATCGACGCGGCGTCCAACCGGCTGTACTGGTCGCTGTCGGGACCGGACGGCACGTACCCGACGCTGGACTGGCGGTCCCTGGACGGCGCCGCGGCCCGCACGGTGGAGATCGGCGACGTGACCGGCGACGGCCGGCCGGATATCCTGGTTGCCGACACTGCCGGCACGCTGCGGATCTACGCCTGGGAAACCCTCTTCGACAAGGCCGCCCGCCCCGGCAGCCCCCTCGCTGCCGTCCGAACGGCGGCGCTGGCCGGCGAACCCAGCGCCTCGCAGGTGATCGACATCAACGGCGACAACCAGAAGGATTTCCTGTACACGGTCCCCGCCATGGGTTCCCTGCAGATCCTGTACGGACAGGCGTTTTCAAGCAGCGAGTCGATCTACTCGGGCTCCGGACCGGTGGCGCTGACAACCGGCGACTTCAACGGCGACAGCCGGCCGGACATCGCGGTGGTCAACCGCGACAACAACTCCGTGACGGTGGTGCGCAACGAGGGCGGCTCGTTCTCGGCCGCCAGCTACGCCACGCCCGGCGGACAGCCGGTCGCCGTGGCGGCCGCCGACTTCGGCCGCGACGGCCGCACCGATCTGGCCGTGGCGCAGGCGGCGAGCAAATCCATCAGCATCTGGCACGCCGGCGCCGGCGGCACCTTCGCGCCCGGTTCCGGCCAGAACATTTTTTTCATCAACCCGCCATCGGCCCTCCAGGCCGAAAACTTCGACGGCCAGCACGGGCCGGACATCCTGGTGGGCTACGCCGATTACTACAAGCTCGGCCTCTGCGTCTCGGACGCCAACGGCACCATGGCCTACGCCTATTCGATCAACACCCTGGGCGACATGGAACTGGATCCGGTCAACCACGTGACGCTGGTCGAAAACGACATCCTCAGCATCGCCGGCGGCACCACGCTCGGCGGCATCTGCTCCCGGACCGGCGTGGCGGCGCTCGCCGACCGGGCGTTCAACCTGGTGCATCTGCCGCAAAGCCGGGACCTGTCGTTTTCCGTCATCAACCTCGGCGCTTCGACGGGCCTGCTCAACCTGGAGCTCTACGACTCCACGGGCACCCACCGGAAGGCGGTCACCGTGCCGCTGGCGCCCGGGCAGCAATATGCCCGCTACCTCACCGACCCCAGCGTGTTCGGCGCCGACGCCGACCAGCCCGGGCGCTGGGTGCGCGGCTTTCTGACCGAGCCGGAGACGTACGGATTCTGGCTGGCCAACGACGGCGCCACCCTCCACTACATGGACGGGCTCCCGCTGCCCGACGCGCGCGACGCCCACACCCGGCTCCTGTTCCCCGCCGGCACGGATCCGGTGCGCACGCTGCTGGTCATCAATCCCAGCAAGAACCAGTGCCGGCTGGTCCTGGACCGGCTCAGCAACGGCTCCGTCCTCCAGTCCAAGTCCTACACGCTGCCGGGTCGCGGTCGGCTCGAAGTGGATCTGGGGACCGCCTTCCCCGCCCTGGCCGCGCCCGACTTCATCCGGCTGCAGGCCGACATCCCCGTGCTGGGCTGCCAGCTTTCCGGCAACAGCGACAAGCTGGCGGCGATCGACGGGCTGACCCTGCCCGAATCCGCGTCCACCCTCTACTCGCCGCACTTCGCCTGCGGCAATCTGGGCGTGAACTACGAAACGCGGCTCACCGTGCTCAACGCGACCGACACCGGCACGGCCGTGGTGATCCGCATGTTCGGCGACGCCGGCCAGCTCCTGGGCACCAGCCCGGCGCTGAGCGTCCCGGCGCAGAGCAAGCTCCAGCAGGACGTGGCCACCCTGTTCGGACTCACCGGCCCCGCCACGGGCTACCTGACCGTGGAGCCGCAGGGCGAAGCGCCGCTGATGGGCCTGGTGACCTTCGGCGAGTCCGGCAACGGGCGGTTCCTGTCAAGTTTGCCATTGGCCGCGCAGGGGCAGGCGCGCAGCCTCGTGGCGCACATGGCCAACGGCCAACTCGGCAGCACGTCATTTTTCACGGGTCTCGCCGTGCTCAACCCGGGGGACACCGGCCAGCAGGTCCGCCTGACGGCCCATGACCAGAACGGCGTGGAACTGGATTCGAGCACGCTCAATATCCCGGCCCGCGGCCGGAGCGTCTTCCTGCTGGATCAGCAGATGCCCGCTCTGACGAGTATCTTCGGCGGCTTCCTGCTCGTCGAGAGCCTGAGCGACCCGGCCCGTGACGTGATCGTCTTCGCGCTGTTCGGCGACCAGGCGCTGAATTTCCTGTCCGCCGTCAACGCCCAGCCGCTGCCCTAGGGGCGCAAAGATCCGGCCCCTCGGTGGGGTGTGATATCATGTGGTTACGGAGGGGGCCATGGACATCGATCTGTCAGTCGAGGAACTGGCCATCCTGGAGGCGATGCTGCACAAGGAGCTGTGCGGGCTGCCCATCGAGATCCACCACACCCGGACCCAGGCGTACAAGGAAATGCTCAAGGAAAAACAGGTCCGGGTGGAACAGCTCCTGGAAAAAATCCGGGCGGTCCCCAACCGCCCGCGCTGAATCGCCTCCTGCAGCGGGATGCCCCATCGACGGCACCGTGGCGGGTGTGTTGCCCGCGGGGCATGGCGTGCGTTCCGAAACAATCCGGTGAAAATGGGTGGAATCCCTGCGGCGGGATGAAGGAAAGCGGGGGGCGACAAACGTCGCCCCCCGCGCGCGTCTACTTGCTTTCGGCGTGGGCGTGGATGCGCATCTTGTAGAAGGAGCGCCACACGAAGATCAGCCCGATGATGAACATCGGCGCGGCGATGAACGGCGAGTAATTGATGGACTCGGTGGCCTGGGCGTGGCGGGTGATCTCGATGGCGATCTCGGTGGCCAGCAGGCCGAACAGGGTGGAGAACTTGATGATGGGGTTGAGCGAGACCGAGGTGGTGTCCTTGAACGGGTCGCCCACCGTGTCGCCGATGACCGTCGCGGCGTGCAAGGCGGTATACTTCTCGTTCAGGTCCACTTCGACCAGCTTCTTGGCGTTGTCCCAGGCGCCGCCGGTGTTGGCCATGTAGATGGCCTGGAACAGGCCGAAGCAGGCGATGGACACCAGGTAGGCCACGAAGAAGTTGGGATCGATGAACGCGAACGCCAGGGTCATGGCCATCAGCGCGATGAAGATGTTCCACATGCCGGTCTGGGCGTATTCGGTGCAGATCTTCACGACCGTTTTGGAGTCTTCGATGTCCGCTTCCTTCTTGTCCAGGTTGAGGTTCTTCTTGATAAACTCCACCGCCCGGTAGGCGCCGGTGGTCACCGCCTGGATGGAGGCGCCGCTGAACCAGAAGATGACCGCGCCGCCGGTGATGAAGCCCAGCAGCACCGGCGCGTCGGTCAGGGACAGCTGCATCATCCCGACCTTCTTGAGCAGCAGGATGATGGAGAAGATCATGGTGGTGGCGCCCACCACCGCGGTGCCGATGAGCACCGGCTTGGCGGTGGCCTTGAAGGTGTTGCCGGCCGAGTCGTTGGCCTCCAGGTAGTGCTTGCCCTGAACGAAGTCGGGATCAAAGCCGAAGTCCCGCTGGATCTCCTCCCGGATGCCGGGAATGGATTCGGTTTGGGCCAGCTCGAAGATGGACTGGGCGTTGTCGGTGACGGGGCCGTAACTGTCCACGGCGATGGTGACCGGACCCATGCACAGGAATCCGAACGCCACCAGGCCGAAGGCGAAAATGGAGGGGTATTCGATGGCGATGCCCATTTCTCCGAAGGAGGTGAAATAGGCGATGGTCATGAGCGCGACAATCAGGATCCCCTTCCAGAAGGCGCTGAAGTTGCCGGCTACGATGCCGGACAGAATGGTCAGCGACGGGCCGCCTTCCCGCGAGGCCGTGACGATCTCGTTCACGTGTTTTGATTTGGAGCTGGTGAAGACCTTGGTGAACTCGGGGATGAGCACGGCGGCCAGGGTGCCGCAGCTGATGATGAGCGCCAGGTGCCACCAGAGCGACGGCAGGGCGGTCATCACGCCGTCGACGGGCACCTGGATGTCCGAGATCAGGAGGTAGCTCATCAGGAACGACGTGCTGATGCAAAGCACCGCGGCGATCCAGATCAACCGCATGAGCGGCTCTTCGAAATCGAACTCCTTCTTCCCCTCGTACTTGGACCGGGAGATGCCCTGGTTGGCGAAATAGGCCAGGCCGGACATGAAATCCATCAGGAAGCGCATGGCGAAGATCCAGACGATGAGCTTGGCCTGGATCTCCACGTCGGCCACCGCCAGGGTGATGAACGAGATCAGCGCCACGCCGGTGACGCCGTACGTTTCGAAGGCGTCGGCGGTGGGGCCCACGCTGTCGCCCGCATTGTCACCCGTGCAATCGGCGATGACGCCGGGGTTGCGCGGGTCGTCCTCCTTGATCTTGAAGACGATTTTCATGAGGTCGGAGCCGATGTCGGCGATCTTGGTGAAGATGCCGCCGGCGATGCGCAGCGCCGAGGCGCCCAGCGACTCGCCGATGGCGAAGCCGAGGAAGCAGTAGCCGACGATCTCGCGGGGCACGAACAGCAGGATGATCACCATCATGATGAGCTCCAGCGAGATGAGGAAGAGCCCGATGCTCATGCCGGCCCGCAGCGGGATGTTGACCACGTCCCACGGCTTGCCCGCCAGCGAGGCGAACGCCGTCCGGGAGTTGGCGTAGGTGTTCACCCGGATGCCGTACCAGGCCACGCTGTAGGAGCCGGCCATGCCCACCACCGAGAACAGCAGCACCATGAAGACCACCGCATACGGGTGCAGCAGGATGTTATGCGTTCGGGCGAACTGTTCGGACAGGGAGCCGTACTGCAATCCCAGGAAGTAGAAGCTCATCGCCGCGGCGATGAACGCGAACAGCATGAGCAGGAACTTGCCCTGCTGAATGAGGTAGGTTCGGCAGGTCTGAAAGATGATCTCGGAGATCTTGAGCATGGATTCGTGGGCGCGCAGCTTCCGGACCGATGCGCGCAGCCACAGGCTGATGCTCAAGGTGCCGGCGATGACGCAGGCGCCCCAGAACAGCAACCACCAGGGGTTGATGCCGCCCAGCATCTGGTACGGCTGACCCTTGTGCAGGTCGGGGATGGCCAGGTCCGCCTCGCTGGCCATCGCCGCGGTGGCGGCCAGGAGCTGGAACACCGCCAGCCACGCGATACGCAGGAATTTCCTCATAACCATATCTCCTCTGGACCGATGATTATTCCAACCCGGCTGGACGTTCTCCCCGACAACCCGGCGGATCCTGACGGGCGCCTCTCGCGCCCTCCGACCCATCCGCGTCGGCGTCGGCGGAAAACCGCCTGGATGCACGAATGGCCGGCCGCTTGTCCGGCAAATGAGCCGTCTCTGAAACTGTGCATTATTGTGAGGGAGGTCTGTAAAGTCAAGTCATTTCAGGCAACGCCCTTCGAAGCGGCCCGTCCGTTGTCGTTTTCGGACTCGTCAGGTTTCGTCCGCCGGGTCGCCGGCGGTTTTGAGGCGGTTGGCAAAGTCGGGGTAGAGCCGGACGATGCAGTCGGGGCAGAGACCGTGGCTGAACTCGGCTCGCGACCGGGCCTCGATGTAGGCCTCCACCTGGTGCCAGTAGCCGCCGTCGTCGCGGATTTTCTTGCAGCCGGCGCAGATGGGGATCAGGCCGTGCAGGGTCTCGATGCGCGCCAGCGCGTTCCGCAGCTCGCCGATGAGGCGCTCGCGCTCCTCCTCCGCCTCCCGCAGCGGCGTGATGTCGACCCCGGAGCAGATGATGTAGGCTGCCTCGCCGTTCTCACCCGGGCAGGCCGTGACCGTCCACTGGGTGCAGCGCCGCCGGCCGTCCCGGTCCGTCCAGCCGATGCGGCCGTCCACCGGGGACTCGCCGGACCGGATCCGCTCCAGCAGCGGCCGCAGGGCGGCTCCGGATCCGTCGGGGGGAAAGCACTCGTCGGGCGACCGGCCGATGGCCTCCAGGAACGGGCGGCCGGCCGCCTGCTCGGCGGCGCGGTTGAAGCGCAGCACGCGGCCCTCCAGGTCCAGCACCACCAGCAGGGCGTTGGAACTGTCCAGGACGGCGGTGACGAAGTTCCGCTCCGTGCGGAGCAGCCGCTCCGTTTCATCCAACCCGTTGCCGTGACTGTGGGCGGGTCGCGCGTCGTTCATGCCCCCTCCTGCGGGCGGCATTATACCCTGAGCCATGGCGCGAGCGACAGTGTGGTTTTCGGCGGTGCGCGCATTCGGGATCGCCGGCCGTTCAGGCGGCGGCGCTTCGGATGGCGGACGGGCCGGCTCGCGGCTCAGCGCGTCACCAAGCCCCGGCTGGCGAAAGCGTCCAGGATCCGGTGCAGCCAGCGACGGGCCTCGTCCGCCGAAATGTCCCGCGACCAGCCGCCGACAGCCGCTTCCAGCTCCGCGACCGGCATGGGTCGCTCAAGCAGATCCAGCACCCGGGCGACCTCGGCGCTGAGGCACGCCATCTGCACCGTGCCGCCGGCGATGGCGAGCGCCAGTCGGAGCGGCCGGCCCGCCACCGCGGCCAGCGGCGGCAGTTGCGCCAGCAGGGTCAGCACGTCCGCGTCGAAGGCCAGGCGGCAGGCGGACTCGGCCAGCCGGATGCAGCCCGCAGTATCCACCCGGCGGGGAGCCGGGCGGGCACAGCCGGCCCGGATCCGCAGGCGCCCCCAGTGGTGCTGCAGCCGCAGCAGGTCGTCCAGCGGTCCGGGCAGCGCCGCGTGACCCGCCGCCCGAAAGGCATGATCCAGGCATTGCCGGAGGACGGGCAAGCCGTCCGCCTGCCCGGCGGGCGACGCCAGGCGGGCCAGCTCCGCCTCATCGAGCGGCGCGCCCCGCCAGCCGCCGTTCAGAAACGCCTCGAGAACGTCCGTCGGCCGACCACCCAGTTCCCGCGCCGCCAGGCCGACGATCTCGGTGCGGTAGGTGAACTGGTGGCAGACGGTCAGCGCCCGGGCCAGGCGGTCCGCCCGGGCCATGTCGCCGGCGGAGAATGTGTGACAGTTCTCCAGGTGGTACGGCGGCTCCGGCTGGTGACGCAGACCCCATCGTTCGGATTCCCGGGCGAACCGGCTGCCCGGCAGCACCTGGAGCCGGAAGCAGTTGATGAAGTTCGGCTCCATGGCGAAGGCAGCGTCGAGAGTCCTGCTGAAGGCGGCGTAGTCGTCGCCGGGCAGGCCGTAGATGACATCCAGGCTGAAGGGGAGACCGGCCTGGCGGAGCTGGCGCGCCCTAGCCCCGAACGCCGCCAGCCGTGCCGACCGCCCGGCCTGGCGCAGGGCGCGCGGCGAGACGGACTGCAGCCCGAAAATGAGGAAGTCGCCCACCCGGCCGGCCAGCGGCGCCAGATCCGGCGGCTGGAGCGTGGCCAGATTCAGCTCCGCCCCTACCAGCGTCAGGTTGTTCAACGCACCCAGGTGGCGGACCAGCGCCCGGAACCGCCGCGGCTCCTGGTTGAGCCCGGGGTCGAGGAGCCAGACTTTTCCGCCGCCGGCAGCGGCGAACGCGCGCAGGGCACGGGCGACGTCGCCGAGAGGCCGCAACCGCCGGCCGGGCGACTGGGCGCCGTACGTGCAGTAGGCGCAGCGGTGGCGGCAGCCGCGGGCCGTCTCCACGACCAGCAGGCCGGGGTGGCGGCGGTGGAAGTCGGGGTCGCCCAGCAGCACCGGCACCCGGTTCATGGCGAGAACCTCGGGGGGCGGCAGGGCGCGATAACCGGCGCCGTCACGCACCACGAGCCCGGGCGTATCCTCCCACGGCGCCGGGTCGAGGCCCGCCAGCCGCCGCAGCAACAGCCGGAACGCCTCCTCCCCCTCGCCGGCGACGACGCCGTCCACGGCGGCGTGCCGCGCCAGCAGCTCCCCGGCCCGGAAGGTCGCGTCGGGCCCGCCCAGCAGGATGATCGTCGCCGGGTCGGCGGCCCGGATCCCCGCCGCCAGACGGAGCATGGCCGGCGCGTTCCACGAGTAGCATGACAGGCCCACGAGGCGGGATCGGTCGGCGGCCACCGCGGCCAGCACCCGGCCATCCGGCTCGGTGACCGGCAGGTCGTGAACCGCCACCGCGACGCGGGGCGCCAGCTCGGGATCGCCCAGGGCGTAGGCCCGCAGGTTGTACACCGCCAGGTTCGGCGCTGCCCGGCCGAGCACCTCCATGGCCAGCCCCACCAGGCTGACGCGCAAAGGCAGCGGCGAACGTTGACCGTCGTCGAGGCCGGCGCCGCCTCCGTCCGCAAACGCTATCCCCGGGAGTGGCCTCATTGCCTGTTTTCGGAGGCGGGAGACGGTTCTGGATCAATCGGCTGGTCTGGGAACTCCAGCGCCTGGTTGAGGCAGTCGTATTCCTGTCGCATGAGCGCCAGCCCGCCCAGGCCAAACGAAGCGACGGCCACGCCCTGAAACTCATCCCCCAGGTAAACGAGCAGGACCAGCCCCAGCAGCACCGCGAAGGAAAACAGCAGGATGGATCCTGAGACCACCCATTGAAACAGACTGACGCGATGGGTCAGCTGCTTCCGCCGGAGGTCCACGATCCGGCTGTTATCCCGCAGCCCCTCCAGAGCCATGGCGAATCCGTACAGGAGCAAGGCGAAACACAGGTCTTTCGTGAATGCCTCCCGGCTTCCGAACACCATGGCCTGTAACTGATAGTACAGGCCCCCCAGATAGAAGGCGAACTTCAGATGGCTCAACCCGTGAAACACGCGGTTGAGACGATTCCAGCCGGCAGATTTTTCCATGAGGATTCCCTTCCGTTGCTCCTGCCAGCGACATGGATCCCGGTCTGATGGCGCCGCTGCGTCAGGGCAGGATCCGGATGCTGACTGGATATGACGCTGATGCAACATCATAGCACCTGATGCCATCATTTTCATCACACGGTCTCGGTTTTCGTCGGGGACGGTGCGGCATTCATTGTTGCAGGCAAAAAAATGCTGCCAGGGATCGGCAGCATTTCAACCGCGTAATTTCCGCAAACGCGCGTGCGGAGCGCGCACTTATTGCGTCCGCCTGACCCGGCGGGCGATAACGGTGGGCTCGTCCATCCACTCGGAGAATTTATCGGGATCCAGTCGCACGTGGAGCACGGCGGCCTCGCCGTCGCCCACCGAGACGATCATGAGCCGCACCTCTTTCTTCGCGGGCTGCACCCAGATCAGCTGGGCCTCGTTGCGGGCGGGGCAGCGCTGGCAGACCATGCGGGCCCAGCCGGGCCCGAGGCACGCGCGGGCACCCGCCTCCAGTTCGCCGAATCCGGCCGCTGCTTCTCCGGGCACGTCTTCGAACACGGCGAACTGAAGTCCCCTGACCCCCTCCGGCTTGGTGAAGCGCAGGGCGAGCCCGACGAGCCAACCGCAGGGGATGTCCGTTTTGGCCGTGCCGAGCTGCTGCTCCACGTGGCGGACCAGCCGGTCGAACTCCTTGCTGCCTGCCTGGACGGGCGCCGCCGCAAGCAGGGCCAGCCCGACCAGCAGCAGCGGCAGGAGAACCCGTCGGACGCCGGCGCGCATGTCAGCGGCTCCCGGGCCGGCGGTCGTCTTTCTCCAGCTCGAGGTCGGGGATGCCGATGTGCCCCTCGAGCTCCATCAGCGTCTCCATGTCGATGGGGCCGACGATGTTGATCACCGCCAGTTCCCGGTCCTCGAAGGCGATAATGGCCATCCCCTCGATGGCGTCACCCTTGAGCAACATGAAGACGTCGACATTCTCGCCCCCCTTGCGGCTGCGCACGCCCACGAGCCGAGTCCATTCCGGCGCCCGGAGCTGGCTGCGGACCGACTCGATGTCGGCGGCGGTGAACTGGCCGTCGGCGTCGAAGGTGTACGCCTTCACGTAGATCCCCTTGAGCGAATGGATCAGCTTGCGGACCGCGACTTCCTCCGGGTCGTTTCTGGACAGAAACGCACCGGCGAACCGCAGGCTGTCGCCGTCGAGGGTGACATCCACCACCTCGTCCGCCTTGGCCTCGAGGTGCTTGAGGGCGTCAAAATTGATCTGGGCCCCCTGGCCGGCTGCGGCGGGTGAAAGCGCCGCGAGCAGGAACAGGGCGAAAGCCAGAACCGACGTACGGTACAGGTATGGTTTCATGGTCTTCCTCCGTATCATTGTTGATTAAACCGTCAGATCCGGATCTTCGATGCGCCGTCGATCTATGTGCGGGCGCGCTCCACGGCCCGCTCCCGGGCCGCGTTCATCTTGCGGCTGGCCAACCGCAGCGCCCGGATCAATTCCTCTTTCATCCGCTCGCCGTCCTCCGGAGACATGCCCGCGGGCAGGCCGGCCAGCTCCGGCGCCGGGGCCGCCGGAACGACGCGTGCCGTCTGATCCCCGCCGGACGGACGGCCCGGCCAGAGACCGAACCGCCATTCGACCCAACTCCCGGCGGCCAGCAACAGTCCGGCCGCCACCAGTCCGCGGACCAGGCGGCCTCGCCATGCCAGCCGGCGCGACGTGCGCCGGTCGGCGTCGAGGCGGGCCACCCGCGCCATCACCCGGCGGGTGAATTCGGGACCGGGATCTTCGGGCGCCAGGGACCGGCGCAGGTCGTCGTCCAACGGGGTCATGACGCCACCTCCGGGGCTCCGGCGGCGCGGGTCCGGAGCCAGCTGATGGACCGGTTGATCCGGCTCTTCACCGTGTTGACGGACACACCCAGCATCCGGGCGATCTCCCGGGGCGCGAGGCCTTCCTGGTAGCGGAGCACCATCACCAGCCGCGAGGCGGCGGGGAGCCGGTCCACCAGCTCACGCAGCTGTGTCTGCAGGAGCGCGTCCCCAGGCGAGGGCGCGCCGCAGGGGACCGGCGCCTCCAGGAGCACGAGCTCCGGACGGCGGCGGCGAGCCCGCCAGGCGTCGACACAGCGCCGCACCGCCACGCGGCGCAGCCAGTGGTGCAGGTGCTCCGCGCTCTCGATGTCCCCGCCGTTTTGGTACAACCGGATAAACACGTCTTGCGCCACCTCTTCGGCCAGTCCCCGGTCCCGCAGGAACCGGAGCGCCAGGCTGAACACCCGGGCCTGATGCTCTTTCACGACCTGTTCGAATTCGGCCGGGCTCCACTCCATCGTCGCGCCGCCCTCGGAGACGTTCTGTCGATTCCACCTCTATATACGATCCCGCGACCCGAATCAGGTTCATGGCCCGGCAGTTTTTTTCCGATGACGGCCACCCGACCGCGCCAGGGGGCTGGCGAAAAGCCGCCGGCGGGATTATCATAGGCGGAAGCGGGGCGGGACCGCCCCCCCCGGACCGCCCCCACCGCCTGGAGGATTCATGGAGCTGCGCATCAATCCATACCTGGATCGCCTGGTCTGTTCCGCGACGGGGCAGACCGTCCCCCACCACGAGTTCCAGCGTCCCGTCGGCCTGTGCCCCTGCTGCCCGCCGCCGGGCAAGCCGGTGGAGGCGCTGTACCGGCTCGACGCGCTCCGCGACGACCGGGCCGGCGACTGGCGCGGACCCGAGGCCGCGGACGGTCTCTGGCGCCACGCCGCGCTGCTGCCCGTGTGGGGCGTCGACGACGCTTACGCCGCCGACGTGGGACGGCCAGTGTTCGTCCGCCAGGCGGCGCTTTCAGACGAGCTGGATCTCGACGTCCAGCTCATGAACGAGGGCGGCCACCCCTCGGGCAGCTTCAAGGACCGCGGCCTGGCGGTGGGGATCGCCTTCGGCGCCGCCTGCGGCGCCCGCCGCTTCTGCCTGCCCACCCAGGGAAACGCCGGCGTGGCCGCCTGCCTCTTCTCCAGCCGGCTGGGGCTTCCGGGGTGCATCGTCTACATGCCTGAGGCGTGGCGCGGGTCCATCTATCACCGGGAATGCGAATTCTTCGGCGGCGAGGTGCGCTTCCACGGCGCCAACATCGCCGCCGCCGGCCGGAAAATGCGCGACGACCTGCGCGACGAGCTCACGGCGGGCACGCTGGTGGACATCTCCACGTTTTTCGAACCGGGCCGGCTCGAGGGAAAGAAGACCATGGGGCTGGACATCGCCGCGCACTTCGGCCCCCGCGCCCTGCCCGACGCTATCATCTACCCCACCGGCGGCGGCACCGGGCTGGTGGGGATCTGGAAGGCGTTCAGGGAGCTGAACGAGCTGGACCGCCTCCCCGGCAAACCACCTGCCCTGATCGCGGTGCAGTCAGAGCAGTGCGCCCCGGTGGTGGAGGCCTACCGCCGCGGCCTGGCTGCGGTGGAACCCGTGGTCTCGCGCGGGACCGTGGCCGACGGCCTGGACGTCCCCGGCGCCATCATGGGCCACCGGATGCTCGGGGTGCTGCGCGAGTCGGGCGGGACCGCCGTGGCGGCGGCCGAGGCGGAGATCGTGGCCGCGTTCCGGCGCTACGGCGCGTTGGGCGTGGCCGCGAGCTACGAGGGCGCCGCGACCCTCGCCGCCGCGCGGCGGCTGCGCGCCGAGGGATTTCTCAAACCCGGCATGAAGGTGCTGCTGGTGAACACCGCCAGCCACCTTGTCTCCCTGGCGCGTCCGGCGCCGCCTGCATCCACCGCGCGTTGACCGGGTCGCCGGCTGCGCCGCAGCCGGTCGGCCGGGCTCGCCAAGGCGCCAAGGCGCGAAGCTGCCACGCGGGCTCCGGGTCCGGCAACGCCGGAATTCCTTCCTGATTGGGTCCGGGCTCCATTCACCGATTCACCAATTCACCATCGGCTTGTGCCCTTCGACCCCGGCAGATGTCTCAAGCGCCCATCACCGCCTGGTCGAAGACCCCGCGCTCTGGATAAAAGTCCAGCGTCTCGTCGAGCATGGGCACGGCGTGGGGGCCGAGGGCGTAGTCCGCGTAGTGGACGCCGAGGAGAAACCGCTGGTCTTCGGTGATGAGGGTGTCGCATCCCTCCCAGAGGAAGCGCCGCACCCGTCCGTCGGCCACCATGGCGTCCACGGCCCGGCGGCTGATCGCGGAGCGCTCCCCGCGGGCGTCGGCCAGCCCGGCGGCGAAGATGGGGATGTCCCGGTCGATCTTCAGGTCCAGCATGTCCCGCAGGTGCCCTTTGAGCATCCCGCCCGACACGATCTCCTCGAGGTAGAGGAGCGCGTCGAAGCCGGCCAGCAGCGGCCGCAGGCGCGCCAGCTCCAGCCGGTTGGCGAAGCGCCCCGACGCCGGCCGGCCTTGCCGGTTGCGGATGCCGTACGCCTCCGGGTAGAAGACGAAGCTGGACGTGACCGGGAAGTAGGGGGTGAGCGTCAGGCCGGGCAGGCGGCGCCGCAACGCACGCCAGATGGGGAACGCACCGCGGAGCGGCGCGTACGCCAGCACCCGGGCGCCGGCCAGCTCCTTGGCCAGGCGCGCCGCCAGCCGGTCGCACGCGACCGCGTACGACGCGTTCACCCCCGGGTCGTCGCGGTAGCCGCGCTCGTGGGGGTGGGACTTCCGCAGGTAGTCGGACCCCTCGGGCCGGAACCGCGGCGTCTCCGGCCAGAGCACCGAGCTCACCAGCGCGGGATCGGCCACCGCCTCGCGCCACTCCGCCGGCGAGGCGACGGACACCGCGGCGTCGAACGCCAGTTCACGGGCCTCGCGGCGGCGCAGCCAGAGGCGCATTCGGTCACTCCTCCATTATCACGGCGCGGTAAAAGATGCCGCCCGGTCCCAGAATGAAGACCCGGTCCTGGATGCCGCCGTCGGCCTGGCCGCCCGACGTCTCCGTGGGCTGCTGCACTTCCAGCACCACGAGCCGCCGCAGCGCGGCCACTTGCGCTGCCGCCTCGGTGACGTGCGATTCGTACAGCGGATAGTAATCACCCGCATAGGTGTCGTACCCCACCAGGTGCCACCGGGCCGCATCCAGCTCGTCCAGCCACGGTACCAGCTGCAGCAACTGCTCCCTCAAGACAATTCTGGAATCCTCTCCTCCCATGACGCCTCCGATGGGCCGCCACCAGCCAGGCAGTAGTCCCCGATTCAATGAGTGCATGAGTACCTGGATCACATTATAGGGTCGAGCCGGCGACAAAACCAAACCCTTCCGCCATCGTCGGTACAATTGTCTGGAGGCGACCTGCTTGAACTGAATCTGCTTCCGTCTCCACAGCATCCAGTCTTGTTCGGTTGCATACGTTCTGATAGACTGCCACTTCGACGCGTCCCCACCGGTGAGGAGCATGCTGAGACGGATCCGGACCCGCTGCCGACTGCTCGCCCCCGCCATCGCCTTGGCGGCGATGCTCCTTTCCGCCTGGCCCACCGGGCTGGCCCTCTGCCGGCAGGCCGACGGCTGTCTCGAAGTGGAGCTGACGCCCCTGTCCGGCCACTTTGCCGGCACGCCGGATTCCGCCGGCTGCGTCAGCGACCACTGCCACGCCGGAGAACACCAGACAGGACACGCCCCCGGGTCGGATCTCGTCGTCGTGAATGATCACGCGGCCGCCGGGTGCCTGGATTTCGCCATGAGCAGCCGGCCGGCCATCGGCGCTGCCGGCGCCCTGTCCCACGCCTTGATCGCCTGCGGGGATGCGGCTGCGCCAGCCGGTTACGCCATCGAAGCAGACGCCGGCGGAATCGTCCGCGATTCGGACGGGTCGCCACCCGGCCGCTCGCCCGCCCTGACTGTCGTTCGCTCCGTCGTTCGGCTCTGCTAGCCCGCTGTTCCCGTCTGGCTACATTTCCATAAAATTCGTGACCGGAGCTATCCTCCGGACGTGTCCCTGGCGGAACGGCTGCCAACCGTGCCGCCACCTGTTGCAAGGAGCCGCCATGCTGATTCACAACCATTTAATACGCGCCGTCACCGAATCGCGTCGCCGTGGTGCCGGTCTCGCGGCGTTGACCGTCATGTTGACCGTCGGCGCCGGCACGGTCGCCGTCGCGGATGCGACCGCCGCCGCGCCGCCCCGCCTCACGCTCCGTGAGGTGCTGACGATCGCCGTCGAGGCCAATCCGAACCGCGCCGTTCTGACCGCCCGCCGCGCCGAAGCCGAAGCCGAGCGGCGACGGGCCGCCGCCTATCCCAACCCGGAACTGGAAGTCTCGGCCGGCTGGGCCGGCGGCCGGGCCGACGGCGCGGGCTCGGTGGCCACGTTGGCCGCGGCGTTCGCCCAGCCCATCGAGTGGCCGGCGCTGCGCCAGGCCCGCGCGGCCGCCGCCGCCGCCGGCGTCGACGCCGCTGGCTGGGACACGGCGCTCGACCGCGTGGCGCTTGCGTTCGAAATCCGACGGGTGTTCTTCACCACCCTGTACTACCAACAGGCACTGGCGTTGGCCCGCGACGACGCCGCCACCGCAGCCGAGATCGAGGCCATCGTGGGCCGCCGCGTCGAGGGCGGAGAGGCGGCCGAGCTGGATCGGATCAGGGCCCGCCTGGAGCGCCTCCACGCGGACCGGTCCGTCGCCGGGGCCGGGGGGCGTCTGGCGGCCGCCCGGACGGAGCTGGCCGCCTGGTGCGACAACAGGCTGCCGCCCGAGTTTGATCTGACCGTGGATTGGACCGACGCTCCACCGGACGCCGGTGCGGATCCGGCGGCGGTACCTCCGGACCACCCGGCGCTGCGGCTGGCCGAAGCCGTCCGGCTGCGCCGCGAACAGGAACTCCGGGTCGAGGAGGCCGCCCGCCGGCCGGCACTGGCCCTGGGCCTGGCCGCGGCGCGCGAGTACGACGCAGACGGCGTGAGCGGATTCCTCCGCCTGGAGCTCCCGGCCTGGGACCGCAACGCCGGCGGCATCGCCGTCGCGGCGGCCCGCCGCGCCGAGGCCGACGCCCTGATCCAGCGCACCCGGCGGGAACTCCGGCGCGACGCGGCACTGGCCGCGGAGCGCCTCGCGCAGGCCCGCGAGCAGCGCGCCGCCTTCGAGGGCGGGCTGCGCCAGGCGGCGGCTGAGACGTACCGCATCGAGACCCTCCGCTACCGCGAAGGGGAAGAGGATTTCCTGCACCTGCTGGACACTCGCCGGACCGCCCGACAAGTGGAAAGGGAGTACCTTCTGAGTCTGTACGACGTCCAGATCGCCCGTGCCGAACTCGACCGGGCCCTTGGAAAAGGAGACACGGAACCATGAACGCGAACCTGATTGCCCGCCTCTGCGCCGGCCTGCTGCTGGCTACGGCCGTCGCTTCAATCGCCGGCTGCGGCGGCGCGTCCCCATCGGCCACGGCCTACGATCACGCCGCAGAAACCCGCGGCCAGGAGGCCGGGGATCCCGATCACGACGGGCACGATCACGCCGGCGAGGCGCCCGCGCCCCTCCGCCTCACCCCGGAGGCGATGCGCGCCAACGGCGTCCGGGTGGAAACCGTCCGCCGGCAGGTCATGGTCCAGGCGCTTGCCTACCCGGGCCGGGTCACCTTCGACACCGAGCGGATGGCCCACGTGAGCACCCCCGTGTCCGGCCGGGTGGCCGAGGTGCGGGCGCGGCTGGGCGACTGCGTGGCCCGGGGCGACGTGCTCCTGGTGGTGGACAGCGTGGCGCTGGGCCAGGCCCAGAGCGATTTCCTCCAGCGGCGCACCCAGGTCCAGGTGGCCCGCACCGCGCTGGAAGTCGCCCGCCGCGCCGCCGAGCGGGCCGAGCACCTCCTGGCGGAGAAGGGCATGTCGGTGGGCGAGTACCAGCGCCGCGACGGCGACCGCCGCAAGGCCGAGGCCGACCTGCAGGCGGCGGAAGCCGCCGAGCGCGCCGCCGCCGACCAGTTGCGCCTGTGGGGCATGGCGCCGGCCGATCTCGAGCGCCTGGTCCGCACCGGCCAGATCGAACCGAGCTACGCCGTCCGCGCCCCCGTCGCCGGCCAGGTGGTGGAGCGCCACGCCACGCTGGGCGAGGTCGTGGGCCCGGAACGGGAGGCCGTCTTCCTGCTCGCGGACACCCGCACTCTCTGGGTGCTGGCCGACGTGCCGGAGACCGAGATCCAGCACTTCCGCACCGGCCTGGCGGCGGAGGTCAGCGCCCCGTCGCTCGGGACCGCCGTCCGCGGCACCGTGACCTTCATCCCGCCGGTGGTGGATCCGGCCACGCGCACGGTGCCCGTCCGCATCGAAGTGGGCGGAGTCGGGTTGCCGCTCAAGTCGGGGATGTTCGTGGAAACCCGCTTCAGCGTCGCCGGCGCCGCGGCGATCCTGGCCATGCCGGCCGGGGCGGTCCAGTCGGTGGACGGCCGGCCCACGGTGTTCGTTGAAACGGCCGGCGAGCCGGGCGTCTTCGAGCCTCGCGCCGTCCGCACCGGCACCCCGGCAGGCGACCGCATCCCCATCGAGTCCGGCCTGCGACCCGGCGACCGGGTGGCGGTGTCGGGCGCGTTCGTCCTCAAGGCCCAATACGAGAAAGGGCTGATGGAAGGCAAGACCTGCTCGGGCCACTAGCGCCGGCAGAACCGGCGGCGGCCCGGCCGTCCGCCTCAAGGAGCGCAACCATGTTGAACCGGATCATCGACTTCAGCATCCGCCACCGCTGGCTGGTGCTGACACTCACCGCCCTGGCGGCGGCCTACGGCGCCTTCGCCTTGCTGCGCCTGCCCATCGACGCGGTGCCTGACGTCAGCAGCCGGATCGTGCAGGTCACGACGGTCTACCCGCCGCTCGGGCCCACCGAAATCGAACAGCAGGTCGCCTTCCCCCTGGAGACCGCCCTGGCGGGCATACCGGGACTGCAGTCCACCCGGTCGCTCTCGCGCAACGGCTTCTGCCAGGTCGAGGCGGTCTTCGGCGACGACACCGACATCTACTTCGCCCGCCAGCAGGTGCTGGAGCGGCTGGCGGAAGCCCGCCACCGGATCCCCGCCGACGCTGAGCCACGCCTCGGCCCCGTCACCACCGGCCTCGGGGAGATCTACGTGTACATCATCGAGTATGATCGCCCCGCCGAGCCGGGCGCCGGCGGCAGGTCGGATGCGCCGGGTTGGCAGCCCGACGGCAGCTACCGGACCCCCGAGGGCGAGCGGTTGGCGGAGGAGCCGGAGCGACTCGCTTACCTGCGCACCGTGCAGGAGTGGGTGGTGAGCCCCCAGTTGCGCACTGTCGCCGGCGTGGCGGGCGTGGACACGATCGGCGGTTTCGAGCGGCAGTTCCTGGTGCAGCCGGACCCGGCGCGTCTCGTCGCCTACGGCGTCACCCTGCCGGAGATCCTGGCCGCCCTCGAGCGGAACAACGCCAGCGTGGGCGCCGGCACCATCGACCAGGCGGGCGAGGCGTACGTCGTGCGCTCCGAGGGCCGGGTCACCGGCCCGGACGAGATCGGCCACATTGTCGTCACCGCCCGCGGGGGGACGCCGGTGCGCCTGTCCCAGGTGGCCACCATCGGCGCGGGCCGCGAGCTGCGCCTCGGCGCGGCCAGCGAGAACGGCCGCGAGGTGGTGGTGGGCACGGTGCTCATGCTCCTCGGGGCCAACCCCCGCTCGGTCACCGAGGCGGTAACCGCTCGCGTGGACGAGATCCGCGCCAGCCTCCCGCCGGGCATCCGCCTGCGGCCGGTGCTTGTGCGCACCGAGCTTGTGGACAAGACCATCGCCACCGTCCAGGAGAACCTCTTCCTCGGCGCGGTGCTGGTGATCGCGGTGCTGCTGCTGCTCCTGGGCAACCTGCGGGCGGCCCTCATCACCGCGACAGCCATCCCCGTCTCGATGCTGCTGACCGCCATCGGCATGGATCGCGCCGGGCTCAGCGCCAATCTCATGAGCCTCGGCGCCATCGACTTCGGCCTCATCGTGGACGGCGCCGTCATCATCGTGGAAAACTGCCTGCGCCGCCTCGGCGAGCGGCAGCGCGAGCTGGGCCGGGCGCTGACCGCGTCCGAGCGGCTGGCGGTGACGGGCGCCGCCTGCCGCGAGGTGCGCGCCGCCACCGCCTTCGGCGAGGCGATCATCATCCTGGTGTACGTCCCCATCCTGGCCCTCACCGGCATCGAAGGGAAAATGTTCCACCCCATGGCCCTGACGGTGATATTCGCGCTCACCGCGGCGTTTGTCCTGTCGCTCACCGCCGTGCCCGCGCTGGTGGCGCTGGCCGTCCGCGGCCCGGTCCAGGAGACCGAAAACCACCTGATCGCCCTGCTGAAAAGGGCCTACGCCCCGCTGCTCGACCTGGCGGTGCGCGTCCGCTGGGCGGTGGTGGGCGCCGCGGTGGCCGTGTTCGCCGGCGCCGTGCTGCTCTTCCTGTCCATGGGCCAGGAATTCGTGCCCCAGCTCGACGAGGGAAACCTGAGCCTCCAGTCGATCCGGGTCCCCAGCATCGCCATCGACCAGTCGCTGGCTCTGCAGGCCCAGGTCGAGGCAGCGGTGGCCCGTCTGCCCGAAGTGGAGCTGATGTATTCGAAGACAGGCACGGCCGAGGTCGCCTTCGATCCCATGCCGCCCAACTTCTCCGACGGCTACATCATCCTCAAGCCCCGGCCCGCCTGGCCGGACCCCGGCCTCCCGAAAGCCGGTCTGATCGCAAAGATTCAGGCGGCGGTGGAGCCCGTGCCGGGCAACCTGTACGAATTCAGCCAGCCCATCGAGCTTCGCATGAACGAGCTGGTGGCCGGCGTGCGCGGCGACCTGGCGGTGAAGGTGTTCGGGGACGACTTTGTGACGCTGGAGGAGATCGCCCGGCGGATCCTGCAGGTCGTCCAGACCGTGCCCGGCGCCGCCGACGCGCGGATGTCGCAGCACGAGGGTTCCCCCACCCTGAACATCGCCGTGGACCGGGCGACCGCAGCCCGGTACGGGCTCAACGTGGCTGACATCCAGGACCTGGTGGTCACCGCCATCGGCGGCCGAGAGGCGGGCGAAGTGTACCAGGGGGATCGCCGGTTCCCCATCGTGGTCCGGCTGCCCGACGCGCTGCGCGCCGACGTGGCGGCCATCCGCCGCCTGCCGGTGCCGCTGCCGGCGGCCGCGGACTCCGGCGGCGGCGCCGCGTCGGCGGCCGGCCTGAGGGGAACCGTGCCGCTGGAAACCGTGGCCCGGATCGAGGTCGCCTTCGGTCCCGGCCAGGTGAACCGGGAGAACGGCAAGCGCCGGGTGACGGTCCAGGCCAACGTCCGCGGCCGGGACCTCGGCTCGTTCGTGGCCGAGGTCCGGGAGCGGGTGGGCCGGGAAGTCCGCCCGGCGCCAGGCACATGGATCGAATGGGGCGGCCAGTACCAGAACCTGCTGGCGGCCCGGGACCGACTGCTGGTGGTGGTGCCGGCGTGCTTCCTGCTGATCTTCCTGATGCTGTTCGCCACCTTCGGCTCCGGCCGGGACGCCGCCATGGTGTTCACCGGCGTGCCGCTGGCGCTGTCGGGCGGCGTGCTGGCCCTTTGGCTTCGAGGGATTCCCTTCTCCATCTCGGCGGCGGTGGGCTTCATCGCGCTGTCGGGCGTGGCCGTGCTCAACGGCCTGGTGCTGGTCACCCACATCAACCAGCTGCGCCGCGACGGGCGCAACCTGGCCGCCGCGATCCGCGAGGGAGCTCTCACCCGCTTCCGGCCGGTGCTCATGACCGCCCTGGTGGCCGCGCTGGGATTCGTGCCCATGGCCGTGGCCACGGGCACCGGCGCCGAGGTCCAGCGCCCGCTGGCCACAGTGGTTATCGGCGGCATCCTGTCGTCCACCGCGCTCACTCTGCTCGTGCTGCCGGCGCTGTACCGACTGTGGCACCGGGACACGAGGCTCGAGGCTCGAGACTAGAGGCTCGTGTCCTGAAGTCGTGCTCGTACTCGTAATTCGTAATCGTACTCGTAATCGTGGTCGTAATCGAGACTAGAGGCTCGAGGCTAGAGGCTCGTGTCCGGAAGCCGTGCTCGTAATCGTAATTCGTAATCGTAATCGTAATCGTAATTCGTAATCGTAATCGTAATCGTGATCGTAATCGGGGCTAGAGGCTCGAGGTTAGAGGCTCGTCTCCGCCATGCGAACTTCGGACATCGGACTTCGGATATCGGATTTCGGACATGGGATATCGGACGTCGGATATCGGCAGTCGGAACCGGAGGGCGGGGCCGAAACGGGACAATCGCGACAAGCCGGCACAGGATCCCAGATAGCCAATAACAATTGAACAATGATCAATGACCACTCCATGAAAAATGACAGATGAAAAATGATCAATGAAAGAGGATCAAGGCCCGATGAATCCCTGGGGTCTCATGCGCGTTCGTGGCGACTGATCCCGCATCGAGCCGTCAGTCTTGAACCTCGTCTTTGGCCGGAGCATCATCGATCTTTCGGAACTTGACCAGGGTGACGCGGTTGCCGTCCACGGTGTCGGGCTCGTAGCGGACCTCGTCCATGACCTCGCGGACGAGGAACAGGCCGATGCCCCCCACCGGCTGGTCCGGCGTGGCGTGGCCGTCGTACCTGCGGCTGGCCGCATCAAAATCGAACGGCTGCCCGTAGTCGGTGACGGTGACCCGCAGCGCGTCGTCGCTGGTGCCAAGGCGCAGCTCGAAGGTCTCCGCCGTGCCCGGCCCGTAGGCGTGCTCGATCACGTTGGAAACCACTTCGTCCACCGCCAGGACGATCCGCTCCGCCTCGCTGCGGATGAAGCCCGCCTCCCGGGCCGCCGACTCGACCATCATCGCCACCCGGGCCAGCACGCCGGTGCGGGCGGGCAGCACCATCTGGATCACCTCCTCGGGTCGGCCCTCCGGACCGGCGGCCGCGGCCTCTCCGCCGCGCCGGATCAGGGTCACCAGGGTGATGTCGTCGGGCTGGGGCTGCTCGCCGGCGAACGCCGACACCGCCGCCACGATGGCGTCCGCCATCGCCTGGGCATCGCCCGCCGGCGCGGCGCCGGCCGCGTCGCAGAGCCGGGTCATGCCGAAGTCCTCCTCCTGCGCGTCCTGGATGTCGGTCACGCCGTCGGTGTACATGACCAGGGTGTCGCCCGGCGCCAGCGTCAGCTCCATGACTTCGTAGTGCGCGCCCGGCATCACGCCCAGCGGGATGCCGGGATTCGGCCGGATCTCCTCCGTCCGGCCGTCGGCGCGGCGGAGCACCGGCGGGTTGTGCCCGGCGCTGACGAGCCGCGTCCGACCGGTGGCCGGATGGTACTCGGCGTAGAGCAGGGTCACGAACAGGCCCGCCTCGTTATCCTCGAACAGCAGGTGGTTGGCCCGCCGCGCGATCTCCGCCGGCGAGTAGCCGCGCCCGGCCATGGCGCGCACCAGCAGCCGGGCCATGGCCATGAAGAAGGCCGCCGGGGCGCCCTTGCCGGATACGTCGGCCACGACGAAGCCCACCGCGCCGCCGGGCAGCCGGAGGAAATCGAAGTAGTCGCCGCCCACCTCCCGGGCCGGCCGGTAGTAGCCGTACACGTCGAGGCGGTCCTGGAGCTCCGGGAACGGCGGGAACTGCCGGGGCAGGATGCTGCGCTGGATGTCGGCGGCGATCATCAGCTCCTGGCGGTACCGCTCCTTCTGCGCCGTGCTGGTCTTGACGTTCTCGATCTGATCCAGGATGGCCTGACCGAGCCGGTTGAAGGAGCCCGCCAGGCGGCGGATCTCCCGGGGCCCCTTGTCCTCGGCCAGGCGCTCGGCGAAATCGCCTCTGGAATAGTTGTCGGTCTGACCGAGGAACCGGGCCAGCGGCTTGGTGACGGAATCGGACACCGCCAGCAGCAGCACCACGATCAACCCCACGATGATGACGGCGATGGGGATCACGGTGTTTCGCAACTGGATCAGGGGCTGCAGCACGACGTCGCGCGGCGCGATGATGGCCAGGGTCCAGCCGATCGATTCGATCCGGGCGTCGATCACCAATGACGGCCGGCGGGTGTACGGATCGGTCATGTCGACGAAGTTGGGCTCCGGATCCCGCAGCAGCAGGGCCAGCTCCTTGAGGTGGGGGTCCGACGACCGCTCGGCGATGTCCCAGAAACTCTCGTTGGACATCAGCTGGCCGGAGACCTGGCGGCTCCGGCCGATGAGCCGGCCCGCCTCCGTCACCATGAAGGCCTGGCCGCCCCGGCGGCCGGCGAACCGTTCCAGGCGGTCCACCAGCTCGGTTAACGCGATGTCCACGGTGGCCACGCCCACCAGCTCGCCCTTGTGCCAGACAGGGTAGGCGTAGGTGGTCATCAGGATGTCGCCGCCGCCGGTGTCCAGGTACGGCTCGGTCCAGTGCCCCCGCCCGTCGGCCAGCGGCTGCCGGAACCAGTCCCACCGGGTGTAGTCGTAGGCGGGGTCGGCCAGCGACTGGAATTTCAGATCGCCGCCGGCGGCGCGGCAGTAGTAGGGGGCGTAGCGCCCCAGCGGCGTCTTGTCGGGCACGAAGGAGATCGTGCTGCCGTAGATGCCCGGGTTTCGCGAAAACGTGCCCTGGAGCAGCAGGTCGACGCTTTCGGGGGTCAGCGTCTCCATGCTGCCCACCGACGTGGCGATCCCTTCGGCCACCTGCCGGGACGATTCGAAGAGGATGTCGAACTCCCGCGCGTGGGCGCGGGCCAGCTCGTACGATTCCCGGTTGATCTGGGTCAGGACGGTGTGCTCGCTCTGGCGGAAGCTCAGCAGCAGCAACGCGCCGAACAGGATCAGGATGGCGGGGATCAGAACCAGCAGCAGGCGGGCCTTGATGCTCATGTCAACTTAATCCGTCGGTGTCGGCGACGACCGAGAAGATGTTCATGAATCCGGAGATCTCGAGGATCTCCTGAACCTGCGGCTGCGGCCGCACCAGCACCACGCCGCCGTCGAGCGGCCGGACGGCCTTGAGCGCGATGAGCAGGACGCGCAGGCCGGCGCTGTTCATGTAGGGGACGCTGGCCAGGTCCATGGCCAGCCACCGCGCGCCCGCCGCCAGTTCCTTCCGGACGGCGGTCTCGAAATCGTCGACGGTATGGGCGTCCACGCGGCCCTGCGGCGCGAGGATCGTCCACTTGCCGCCGATGCTGGAGACTTCCACCTGCATGGCCCACCTCGGGAAACCGGGATGTTCCGATCATAGGGATTTTATCGCCGGAAGGCAAATTGAATCGGGATCAGCTCGCCGTCAGGATCGCTCGCAGCTTGTCGGCATACCGCCGGCTCTCGGCGTCGCCGGTGACGAACTCGATGGCTTCGGGCCGGCCCACGCCCAGGCCCAGTTCCACGGCCCGGGCGATCTGCTCCTGTTGGAAAACGGGCGTCCCCATGATCACATCGTTGGCGCCCACCTCGCGGAGCACCGCCAGTCCCGCGGCGTCGACGGCCACCCGGTCGGTGCCGGCCAGAATCACGCCGGCCGTCGCCTGCTTCCCCTGCATGGGCCCGCCGTCGACGAAGCACTCCACGCCGTCCAGCACGACGAGCTTCGGCGTGTAGGCCAGGTTGATCTCGGCGATCATCCGGCGCATGTGCTCGGTGTTGCCGTGGAGCTGACGCATCAGGCCGCGGGGGGTGACTCCCACGCTCAGTTTCAGCGACATGGTGAACACGCCGCCGTACTGGTGGGTCTTGAGGCAGGGCGTGGTCACGATGTATTCGGCCTCCCGGACCGGCCGCGGGATGGTGAAGCCGCTCTCCCAGTGGAGGCCCGGCGCGGTGAACGGCAGCCAGTCGGATTCGGGGAGCGCTCCGAAGTCGATCACCTCGAACCGCTCCTCTTTGGCCATTTCCAGGATGCCCTTCTGAGCGAGCACCTCGGGCATCTTGGCCGGGCCGCACCGGTCGCCCACAGCGATGGCACCGGCGTCGCGGCGACGCAGCTCCCGCACGATGGCGAGCAGAGTGTCATTGTGAGTGGAGCCGGGCGCCGGGTCGGCGGTGTTGAAGTTGGGCTTGACGAGCACCCGCCGGCCGCGCGGCGGCTCGAAGTCCAACAGCTTCATGACCTGCTCCACGCCCGCCCGGCGGTCGGTGGTCTTGCAGAGGGCGATCCGGGCTGCGCGGGGGGCGTCGGCCCGGACCGTTCCCATCATGGAGCCGAGCAGCGGCCAGCCCACCAGCCCCGCCACGGAACCCTTCATAAAATCCCGACGGTTGAGCCCGTCTCTCGTCTGGCGCATCCGGCACCTCCTCGGCAGTGTGTCCCGCGGGCGGCTTCGTCCATTGTATCCTTTATGCTTCCCCGTCCGCAATCCTGGCGGGACAGTGTTGAGACGCACTTCGACGTCAGTCGGTTTCAACCCATCGCCTTGGATTTAAGGTACAATACCGCGTGAGCATGCCACATCCGCACTTCAGGAGGCGATCATGAAACTTGCCGCTGCCACGCTGGCCGTCCTGCTGCTGGCCGCCGTCGC
>CALAMB010000014.1 GCA_937925645.1 uncultured Acidobacteriota bacterium | reverse complement strand
CCGCCGTCCACGAAGGACTACGACATCTACATCGCCAACTCCTCGGGCACCGTCCTCGTGCGCGGCCAGAACGGCACCGGTGTCGTGGAGAGCATCTCCTACAAGAACAGCGGCACCACCACGGCAACCTTCTACATCAAGGTGTACGGTTACAACTACGCCTATTCGTCCACGCTGAACTACACCTGCAAGGCCACCTGGTAGAACGCGCCCGAACCGCTTGAACCGAACAGCCCCGCCCGCAAGGGCGGGGCGTTTTTTTTAGTGAACAGTGAACAGTGAACAGTAAGTGGAAAAAGGATAATCGGAACAGGCGGGCAGATAGTATTCGGTGACAGGCGGCAGTCTGCCGGACCAACGTCGAGTTCGGTTCAACCGGCTTCAGGGGCGGCGGGCTTGGTGATGGTCACGTTGACGGTGCCCGGCATCAGCGACGCCAGCACGCGGCAGCGGTTCAGCACGGCCATGTAAGCGGCGGCGGACGCCGAATCGCGGAAGCTCGGATTGGGCCAGAATTCCACCGCCAGGCGGCCGCCCAGCCGGTGGCAGACGGAGCGGAGATGGCCGAGGTGGAGCACGTCTTCGTCCACCACGTTTTTCATCTGGCGGCGGGCCCGCCGGCGGATCCAGCCGATGGCCCAGCCGGGCGCCCAGCTCTCGTACAGGAACACCGCCCGGCCGCCGGGCGCCAGCAGGCGCAGCACCTCGGCGAGGACCCCGCTGAAGTCGTGCCGCTCGCCGAAATGGTGGAGCGAGGCGAAGGCGAAGACGCGGTGGAACCGGGCGTCGGCGAAGGGGAGCGCCCGCACGGAGCATGCCCAGAGTTCATCGATCCGCACGCCGAGGAGTTGCTCGTAGGCCTCGGCGTAGAGCAGGGCGTCGCGGGCGATGTCGGCGGCGACCACGCGGCAGTCCGGCTGCCGGCGCTTGGCGAGGCAGCTGGCCCAGCCCTGGCCGGCGCCGATCTCGAGGACCGTCTGCCCCGGTTGCAGGTCGAGCCGGTCGGCGAGCAGTTGAAAGACGCGGATGAAGTCGGCCTTGGCCGTCAGCAGGTCGAAGAAACCTGCGTCGCCGCGCGCGCGGCGGATGTCGCGGTAGTAGGCGATTTCCTTTTCCTCGGATGGCGACAGGGGGAGCGCGGGAACCGGGCGCCAGATCCGTCCGTCCTGTTCCGCGCTGACGCCGTCCTGCAACGGGACCATGCCGTGTTCACCCGGAAAGAAAATCGGCTGCGTGGCCGTGGAGCCGCGCCCATTATACGCGATCCGCCGGCGCCGTGCCACCGGCGATGGACCGCCGGCCGGACAATGGTATTGGGTTCGCCGACGGATTGCCTTATACTGGGGGCGTGAACGGCACACCCGATTCAGCCGCCGCCCCCGCACCCCGGACCGACCGGGCCGCCCTGGCCACCGCCGCCGCGGTCTTCCTGATCGGATCGTTCATCCTCTACTGGCCGGCCTTGCAAGCCCCCTTCCTGTTCGATGACCTGTATCTCGTGTTCGACAACCGGCCGATCCTGAATCTGGGCGACCTGCCCGCCATGCTCCACCACAATCGTCCCCTGGTCATCTTCTCCTACGCGGTCAACTACGCGCTGGGCGGCTACGCGCCGCAGGGCTATCACGCCCTGCAGGTGGCCCTGCACGGGCTCAACGCCTGGCTGCTGGCGGTGCTGTTCCTGGGACTGGCGCGCCGCTGGGGCGGGGCGGCGGGCGCGGCCCCGCCGGCGATCTGGTGGGCCCTCGGCGCCGGGGCGGTGTATCTGGCCAATCCGCTGCTGTCCATGGCGGTGGTCCTGGTGTCGGCGCGGTCGGAACTGCTCTGCGCCGGCTTTTACCTGCTGGGGCTGATCCTGTACCTGCGGCAGCGGGACCGACCCACGGGCATCGGCTGGCTGGGGGTGACGGCGGCTTACCTGGCGGCCGGCCTGTCGAAAGAGATGGCGATCACGTTCCCGGTCGCCTGCCTGCTGATCGCGCGGCTGGACGGGCGCCCGCTTCGCCAGACCTGGCGGGTTGATAAAAAACTCTGGTTGGCGCTTGCCGTGGTCACGGCGGCGCTGCTCGTGAAGGTGGTCCAGTTCGACTGGGGCGAGACCGTGGGGGGCAGCCAGCTCCCGTTCACGCGGTGGGAGTACTTCCTCACCCAGGTCACCCTCGTGGCGCGGCAGGCCGGCGTGTTCCTGCTGCCGCTACCGGAGTGGCTCTGCGCCGACCCGGACTACCCGGCGGTCCGAAGCCTGCTGGACCCGCGCCTCCTGCTGGGCCTGGCGTTCTGGGCCGCCGCGCTGGCCGGCCTGGCCTGGGCGTGGCGGCGGGGGCGCCGGCTGGTGGTGCTGGCCGGCGTCATGTACCCGCTGGCCGGCGCGCCCACGTCCAGCGTCATTCCCATCGCCGATCCGCTGATGGAATACCGCATCTACCTGCCGGCCGTCTTCCTGGCCCTGCTGATCGCCAGCCTGGTCTGGCCGGCGGACGCGTCGCCGCCCGGCGGCCGGCGGGGCCGGTGGCGGACGGCGGCGGGCGCCGCGGTGCTGGGCCTCCTGGTGCTCGGGTTCGCCGGGCTGCTGCAGGCGCGCCTGCAGGCCTACCGGACGCCGCTGGCGTTCTGGAGCGACACGGCCGCCAAGGCGCCCCGCAAGCCGCGCCCGCTCTACAACCTGGCGGTGGTCCAGATGCGCCAGGGCCGGCTGGAGGAGGCGGTCGCCGGCTTCCGGCGGGTGCTGGAGCTGGAACCGGATAACACGGACGCCCTCCTCCAACTGGGCGATATCGCGCGCGACCGGGGCGACTACGCCGCCGCCCAGGATCTCTACGAACGGGTGCTGAGCCTTCAGCCCAAGTCCGGCGCCGTCGCCAACCGCATCGCCTACCTGGCCATCCAGACCGGCCAATACGACGAGGCGTTCGCCCTGCTGGCGCAGTTTCCCGACGTGTCGAAAGACGCGGGGTACTACCTCAATCTCGCCATCTATTTCTCCCGCACCGGGCAACTGGACCGGGCGGCGGCCATGTACCGTCACGTCCTGGACCTGGAGCCCCACAATCCCGTGGCCTGGACCAACCTGGGCAACGTCTACCGGCGCAGCGCCAGGCCGGCGCCGGCCGAGGCGTGCTACGCGCGCGCCCTGTCGCTGGAGCCGAATTATTACCTGGCCCACTACAATCTGGCCCTGCTCCAGGCCGAGCGCGGGCAACTGGATCTGGCCCGGGATTCCCTGAACACCGTGCTCGCCGTCAATCCCGAATTTGCCGCGGCGGAACTGGAACTGGGCAACGTGCTGGCGTCGGGCCGGCGGTACGCCCAGGCCGAGGGGCACTACCGGCGGTTCCTGGAGCGGCAGCCGAACCATGCCGTGGCGTGGCGCCGGCTGGGGCTGGTGCTTGAGGAACTGGGCCGAACCGACGAAGCGGCGCAATGCCGCGAGCGGGCTGAGCGACTGGGCGAATCACCCCCGGCTCACTGATCCATTCCGGCTGAGCATCATTTAATCCGAGGTTGCGTCACGGGTCCGGCGGGATCCACGGGCCGCCCGGCCGCCCGCCAGGTGTCCAAGCCGCCCGCCAGGGGACGGGCGCGGGGGAAGCCCAGCCGGCGCAGCTTCATGGCCATGGCGGCGCTCGACGCCTCGTTGGGGCAGTTGCAGTAAAGCACCACGTCCCGGCCGGACGGAATCTCCCCGCGGCGGCGTTCCGGCGGCGGATGCCGGGCGCCCCGCCGGATGGCGGAGCGCCCGGCCCGGGTTCAGGGCGCTTCAGCGAACGCGACCTTGTGGCTGGCGGCGAGCAGCGGCGCCAGCAGCGCCTGCAGGTCGGCCATGGCCGGCCGCTCGAAGCGGGTGGCCGTCAGGTCCAGCGACGCGGCGCATTCCAGGCGGTCATCGCCGGCGGTCCAGGCCCAGCGGCTGGAGCCGGCGGCGTTGGCCACCGCCTGGGGCGGCGCCGTCACCCAGCGGCGGGTTTTCAGCGTCCGCACCGTGAGGTGCATCCGGACGCGCACGGGCGCCGGCAAGCTGAGTCGCGTGCAACGCTCCGCCGCGGCGACGAGCGCCGGCAGCCGGAGGTAATCGGCCAGGGCGTCAGTCAGGGTCAGCCGGTTGTCCGCCAGCGCGGCGGTCACCGTTCCCGTCTGGATCACGCGCCGGGGCGTGGCGTGCGCGGTCTCGACGCCGGACGCCTTGGCGCCGGCCAGCGGGAGCAGGCGGGCCAGCGCCGCCGCCGCCGGCGGGTGGTCCACGGCCAGACGGGCCTGGCCCTCCAGCGTGCCGCCTTCGGATTCCTTCAGGTCGATCCAGAGTTCCACCGCCGTCGGAGCGGGTTCGGCGAGCACCCGGCCGTCGAGCGCCACGGGGACCTTGTAGTCCGCCGCCGGCGCGGCCGGGCAGACCAATCCGTCCGCCGTCAGCACGGCCCAGCCGGGATCGTCCAGCAGCGGCTGCCCGTCTGCGATCTCGGCCAGCGCCGCCACCTGGTGCTCCAGGCGGTAGTGGTCCAGCACCGCGGCGGCCAGCGCGGCCTTCTCCAGCGGCGTGGCGTAGCCCGACCGCCAGATGGCCGGCAGCGCCCGCAAGGTGTACGCGGTGCGTTCCGCGTTCAGCGCCACCGTCTCGAGCCGTTCGTTCAGCAGATGACGGAGGCGCGTGACCACCTCACCGGGCAGGGCGTCGGCGCCGAGCTGCAGCTCGGCGAGCAGGTCCGGCAGGCCGGCGCGGTCCAGTCCCGCCAGCGCCGCGCGGGCGGCGGCCAGGGGGCTGCGGAGCTCGAAGTAGATGAACGGCGTGTCCGCCGCGGCGGCGAAGTGGTTGTCCAGAATCAGCGGCGGGACGTCCGTCGCGGTGAAGCTGCCGCGTCCGGCGCCGCGCACCGGGCCGTAAGTCCGAACCGGGGCAGGGAGGCGTCCCTCGATGGTGACCGTCTTCCGGCGGATGGGGTAGTAGCCCGCCATCGGTTCATGGACGACCGTGCGGAAGGGCCGCCGGTCGGCGATGACGTACTCGAACTCCACGGTGCAGCCGGGCTCCAGCCCGGTGTGGGAGACCATCTTCTCCCGCAGGTGGGTGAAGTCGGGCGCCTGCGCCACGGCGAAGACACCCTGGTCCAGGGTGCCGTTGTCCGGGGTGGGCACGGCGGTGCCGTCGGCCTGGATCGTCACCGAGCGGATGATGCGGATCTCTTCCAGATCGGGATTGTAGATCTGGTACCACTCGCCCCAGCGGCCGAACGCCACGGCGTCGTTCACCTGGACCTTCTGGCGGACGTGGCGCTGCACGGCGCCGTCGGCGGCGATCTTGAAGGTCACGTGCTCCTCGATCACTTCCGCCGCGGCCTGGGCCAGCGCCGGCAGGAACAGCGCGGCGGCGAGCAGGGTCAGGATGATGATGCGTTTCATGGCCGCCTCCTTTTAGTAGCGGACGATCACGTACCGGCTCTCCGCGTCCTGGAAGGCGCCGATGGCGTCCTTGTACTCCTTCCAGGCGGCGGCCGGGTAGATCCGTTTCTTCAGCGACAGGGTGGTTTGGCGCCGCAGCGTCGCGCCGTCGGCGGACGCGGCGAGCGCCAGTTCGGCGAATTCACCGCCGCAGCGCTTCTCCGGCGCCAGCACCGATCGGTCGACGGCGATGGCGCGGGGGAACTCCAGGCTCTCGGTGATCCGGTACAGCTTCGTGCAGCGGCTCCGGAACCCGTACTCCCGGGTGTCGGCGTCGGGGAAGTGCAGGTCGAGCTCGCTGTTGATGGGGTCGCGGCGGGCGTACGACAGCGCCGGCGAGCGCAGCCGCCAGCCGCCGCCGCCCCGCAGGGCGTACCGCGGGATGACGCAGTCGATGACCACTTCCAGGGGCCGGGCGATGTCGCTGGGATCGTTGTAGGTGAGCGCGGCGATCCGGGCGTCCGGATAGAGGCCCTTGAGGATGCGGGTGAAGTACGCGTCGGCCTCCAGCCGGTGGTTGGCACGGGTGGCGCGCCGCATCATCGCGTCGGTCTGTCCCTCCACCTTGAGGGTCAGCCGGCCGGTGAAGGCGCCGTCGTCGGCGATTGAACCCGCCACCGCCAGGTCGTAGTAGTGGTTTTCCGGCGGCGAGTAGGGGGTGGTCATGAGCGGCTGTCCCTCCTTGTAGCCCACGAGGTACTGCTGCTCCTGCTCAGCCGATGACCACTGCTCGCGCACCCATGGCACCCAGGTCGGGTCCAGCATCCGGAAGGTGCCGTCGCCCTGGCGCAGCGCCACGACGCTGTGGTTGAAGAAGTCGGCGGGGAAGTTGTCGATCCGGGCGCCGGCCATGGTCATGGCGGGGTACGCCTCGAAGCCGGCGGCGCGGAGAAACGTGACCAGCAGGCTGGCCTTGTCCTTGCAGACGCCGCTCCGGTCGCGGAAGATCATGTCGGAGGGGTGGAGGGTGTACCCCTCGCCCTCGCCCATGCTCAGTCCGGAGTACCGGATGTAGTGGGCCACCCAGTGGTTGAGCACGTCGATCTTCTCCTCGTCGGTGCGGCAGTCCTTGACCAGTGCGTCCACCTTGGCCTTGATCTCGGGCAGGACCTTGAAGCTGAAGTCCTCGTTGACCCGGTAGAACCACTCCGACTTGTCCTCCCAGCGCACCGTCGTGGAAACGAGCAGCTTGAGGGCCACGTCCGAGGCGGAGATCCGCGCCGGCTCCCGGTTCAGGGGCGCGAGATCGTCCCGGCTGAACGTGTAGCGCATGCCGTAGTCGGTGAACTCGGCCGCCGGAGTCAGGGTGCCGTTGTACACCCGGTACTGGATCGGCTTGCCCGCCGGGACTTCCACCGCGTAGCGGGTGCTCAGCACCGGGTGGTCGGCCTGCATCTCGACAATGTCGTAGAAATGGCCTTCCATGGGCGGCGCGAATCGGGAGTCGTCCAGCGCCTCCGCCAGCAGCGCGTAGGAGAAACCCTTCTTCTCCCACTCCATGGTGATGACGTCCCCCTCCGCCAGCAGGCCGAACGGGATCGAGACGCGGACGTTGGGCCAGTAGATGGCCCGCGCGGGCTGGGGATAGCTCTTGACCGCGTCCAGGGGCACATCGCGGCGGGTGCCGTCGGGCCGGACCACCGCGGCGGCCGTCACCCGGATGCCCATGGTCAGCGGATCGTAAAAGAAGCTCAACGTCTGGAACCGCCGGCAACCCGCCGTCGACAGGACCTTGAGCGCCGAGCGCTCGACGCGGTGACTCATACCGTTGGCGTGGACCCGGACGTCGGCGTCGTTGTACAGGTAGACGAAGTCATGCTTGCCCTTGTACCCGTCCGCCTTGCGGGACAGCTCGGCCAGGCGGTCGCCGGCCAGCCCCCAGCCGGCGGCGGCCGCCAGGACAATAAGCGCAATCACACGGCGCATGGTGCCTCCTTGAAGCAGGATTGACATGACATCTTATCATGACGACCGGACAAATGAGAACGGGATGGTGCCGGATGGCCGGTCGTTGAAACTGTTGTCAGGGTTGGGCGTGAATCACGACGGGCGGTGAACCGTAGCAATCGGAAAACAGGACGGTCCCCGGGCGCGGCCGGCATAACAGGCTTGCAATACCATTCCGGATCGGGGACACTGTGTGTACCATCTGCCGCGCCGGTCCGGCCATCCGACCCGCCCGGTCGCGGCACAAGGAGCAGGCCGATGGCTCGCCGCAGCAACCACGCGCCCGAAGTCAATATCAATCTGAATGTCCGGGGCTTGACGGTGTCGCCCACCCTGGCGATTCAGGAGTTGTCCGACCAGTTGCGCCGCGAGGGTCGTGAAATCTTCCGCCTCGGACTGGGGCAATCACCCTTTCCGGTGCCCCGACCGGTGATCGAGGCCCTGCAGGTGAACGCCTACCAGAAGGATTATCTGCCCGTCAAGGGGCTGCCCCTGCTCCGCGAGGCGGTGGCGGAGTACTACCGTCGTCGCCACCACCTGCCCAGCACGGGCGATGATGTGATCATCGGTCCGGGCAGCAAGGAATTGCTCTTCCTGCTGCAGATCGTGTATTACGGTGAACTGGTTGTCCCGTCGCCCGGCTGGGTGTCTTACGTGCCCCAGGCTCAGATCGTCGGCCGGACCGTGCGCTGGGTACAGACCCGGGCCGATCACCACTGGAAGCTGATGCCGGATGAGTTCGCCGCGTTGTTGCGATCCGACCCGTTCCGACCGCGGATCATCATCATCAACTACCCCAACAATCCCACCGGCGGGACGTACACCGCCGATGATCTCCGGGCCCTGGCCCGCATCGCGCGGGAGCACAAGATCCTCGTCCTGTCCGACGAGATCTATGGGGAGTTGCATTTCAAGGGACAGCATGTCTCCATCGCCCGGTTCTATCCCGAGGGCACCATCATCAGCGGGGGGCTCAGCAAATGGTGCGGGGCGGGCGGATGGCGCCTGGGGGCGTTCTGTTTTCCCAAGGAACTGCGCTGGCTGCTGGATGCCATGGCGGTGGTCGCCAGCGAGACATACACCTCCACCAGCGCGCCCATTCAGTATGCCGCCGTGCGGGCATTTCGCGGCGGGAACCGGATCGAGAGCTACCTGTGGAACAGCCGGCGCCTGCTGCGGGAATTGGCCAGGACGATGGTCCGCGGGTTGGAGTCCTGTGGGTTGCGAGTGGTGCCGCCGGCGGGGGCGTTCTATGTGTTTCCGGATTTTGTCGAGCACCGCGACCGGCTCGCCGGGCGGGGGATCGTCACCAGCGACGACCTGTGCCGGCGGTTGCTGGCCGATACCGGCGTGGCCATGTTGCCGGGAACGGCGTTCGGCCGGCCGCCGGAAGAGCTGACCGTCCGGATCGCCTATGTCGATTTTGACGGCGCGCGGGCCCTGTCCGCAGTGGAGCACATGGGGCCGGAAGGGGTTATCGACGCGGAGTTCCTGGGGCTTTACTGCGCCAATGTGCTGGAGGCGCTGAATCGGCTGGCCGGCTGGCTGTCCGACTGAATGCCGGACGCGCGTCTGCCCGAACCGTCAAAAATAATACCAGATGCTGGAATACTTGTCGGGATCCTCGCCGATCGCCGCCAGGCGGGCCAGGTAGTCAAGAATCGGAATATCCACGGCCAGGTAAGGGGAGCGTTCGACGATGTTCTTTTCCCAGGGGTGAAATTCGTTCACCCGGGAGCCATTGGGCAGGATGGCCAGCAGGTCGCGATGCTGGGCGGCCCGGACGTGGTTCTTGCCCAGCCGGGGCACGTTGAATACCGGTTCGTCGGTGCGCCGGATACCCGGCAGCAGGCGGGCCTCCTCCTTGCGCTCCTGGAGGATGCGGGCCAGCGGAACGAGGTACTCGGCGGTTTCATCCTTGCCTTTGGGCATGAACGTGTAGTACGGATCGATGCCGATCCGCCGCATCAGCATCCGCAAGGCCGCCGATTCGAACCGGCGTGAGACAAAGAAATTGAAGACCTGTTGATTGTACACGGCAACGCCCTGCCTGCGCAGCCGGTCGATGGCGGTGACGGTGGCGTCGGTGATCTCGTAGGGGTGCTCCAGGTGAGTGACCAGACAGATGTCCCGCCGGCCGGGTTCGCGGAAGCCGCCGAGCAGGGCGGCCAGTTCGGGGGTGATCCGCATGGGCATGGTGACCGGGGTGCGGGAGCCGATCCGGATCAGGTCCACCTGCGGGATGGCGGCCACCTGCTGCAGGATGTGACGCAGGATGCCGTCGTCCAGGGTGAGGGGATCGCCGCCGGTGATCAGGACCTCGCGGATGAACGGCCGCTCGGCGATCCAGCGGACCGCCTGCTTGATATCGGCGTCGCTGGCGAGGGCATTGCCGGCCATCGCTTCCTCGATCTCCCAGTTGCGCTGGCAATACACGCAGATCTGCGGGCAGGTGTTGTACGGCTTGAAGATCACGATGGCCGGATAGCGCCGGGTGACCAGGTCCACGGGCGAGGTGTCGACTTCGCGCATGAAGTCGAACGATTCCTGGCGCTGGTGTCGGAGCTCCAGCATGCTTTCGACGTAATGGGCCGGCGGCAGGACCTGAAACCGGAGCGCCCGGTCGCGGCCCGCCTCCGGGTCGTCATCCAGCAGCGAGGCGTAATAAGGTGTCAGGCCGAAGGGGAGCCGGCCCGCCCGCATGCGCCGGATGTTGTCCAGCTGCGCCTCCGGCAGACGCACCAGGCGGGCCAGCAGGTCGGGATCCGTGATCACATGATCCCGCTGCCACAGCCAGTCCTGCCATTCGCTCGGGGTACCGCCGAGCACCTGGAGCACATGGGCCCGCCGCGCATCGCGTCGGGCGCGGGCGGCGTCACTCAGACCGTCGGGATAGCGGCTGAAATATCGCTCCACCCGGCTCCAAAGCGCGTCCAGCTCGTTGGAGCGGGCCTGGGCGGCTTCCCGGCCGGTGAGTTCCTCGAAGATGTCGTCTTCCTCGATGGGCGTTATCGGCGAATGGCCGGACAATCCGCGGACCATGTGAATCATCTCGGCCCAGAAACCCGGCTCCAGGTCGGGCCGGGAGATGCCGCGGCTGACGTCCCAGAGCGCCTGCACCAGGTCGAACCCGGCCACGCGGGCCGACCGCGGCAGCAACATGCTCCGGAAGGCCGCGGTGCAATCCCGCAGGCGGATCCGCTGGGTGGACGACAGCTTGCCCGTTTCGCTCAACCGGTCGAAGTATAGGTCGCTGACATGGTGATACAGGGCCCGCCGGGCATCTTCGAGCTCCTGGCAGGATCGGATGACACCGAGCATCGACTCGGCTTCGCGGATAAAAACATCCCGGGTGTAACGGGTGGACAGGTCCGAGTTGTCGGCCATTGAGGCTCCTTGGTGCATCGCGGAGCCCATTATATGCGGAAACCGTGGAAAAGGCAAGCTGGACGGCCATTTGCGCCGACGGCCGGTCCGGTGGCGGCACGATTCGCTTGCGCTCATCCGGCGGCATGAAATAGGATGAGGCCATGCGCAGCGGACGGACCGGCGGCAATCGACCTTCACGGGGAGGCGCGGCATCTCGGCGCGACCAGGCCGGGCGATCGCAGCCGGGCCTGTTTCTTCGAACCAGCAACGACCTGGGCATTCTGGCCGAGCGCCTGGCCCGGACGGTGGCCGAGTCGCCGTTGGCCGACCCGCTGCGGCCCGAGATCGTGGTGGTGCCCACGCGCGGCATGGGCCGGTGGCTGTCGCTGCGACAGGCCCGCATTGCCGGTGTCTGCGCCAACATCCGCTTCGTCTTTCCCAATCGGCTGGTGACCGATGTGCTGCGGCCGCTGGTGCCGGACGCGGACGACCCGGCCCCGTTCGACCGGGACAACCTGACCTGGGCCGTGGCCGACCTGCTCCGCACCGACACCGCACTCACGGAGCGTCCGGAGACGGCGCCCATCCGGCAATACATCGGCGGCAGCGAGCTGCGGCTATACCAGCTGGCGAGCCGGCTCGCCGACACCCTGGACCAGTACCTCATGTTCCGGCCTGGCTACGTCCGCGCGTGGGAGCGGGACCGGCTCTGCCTGGCGGACGATCCGGACGAGGCGTGGCAGGCGCTGTTGTGGCGCGCGCTGGCGGCGCGGCTCGGCGGCGGCCACCACCTGCGGCTGCAGGAGCGGCTCCTCGCCCGGCTGGAGCGGGGACCGCGGGCGACCGTCATCGCCTGCGCGGAGCGGTTGTCCGTGTTCGGCCTGTCCACCCTGCCGCAGTACCACCTGGACATCCTGGCCGCGCTGGCGCGGCACATCCCCGTCTACATCCACCTGCTGACGCCATCGGCCGAGTACTGGGGCGACCTGCGTTCGGAACGCGAGCGGCGCCGCGTGCGCGGCGGCCGCCCCGCCGATCCGGAGCTGGACCGTGACCTGCACCTGGGGGCGCGCCAGTCGCTGCTCGAGGCGTGGGGCAAAACAGGCCGCGATTTCCTCGACGCCCTCATCGACTTGGACGCCCAATCCGAGGAATTGTTTCCCGGACGGGAACGACGGCACCTGCTGGGCCACCTCCAGGCGGACCTGGAACAGCTCGTGAACCGCGGGAGCGGCGAGGATCCGGTGGCGGCGCCCCTGCCGGTGGCGCCGGACGATCGTTCCGTCCGGGTGGTGAGCGGCCACAGTCCCATGCGGGAAGCGGAGATTCTCCACGACCACCTCCTGGACTGCTTCGCCACGCTGCCCGGCCTGGAACCCGGCGACATCCTGGTGATGGCGCCTGACATCGAGGCGTACGCGCCGTACCTGCGGGCGGTCTTCGACTCGGCGCCCCCGGGGCGGCGGATCCCCTACACCATCGCCGATCGCAGCCCGCGCCGCGAGAGCCCGGTGGCCGAGGCCTTCCTGACACTGCTCCGCCTGGCGGACAGCCGCTTCGCCGCGCCGGACGTCCTGGGCCTGCTCGAGTTCGCCCCCGTGCGGGAGCGCTTCGCTTTGGCGGCGGGCGACCTGGAGCGCGTCCGGGGGTGGCTGGCCGGCGCCAATATTCGCTGGGGCCTGGACGGCCCGTCCAAGGAGAGGCTGGATCTGCCCCCGGAGCCCGCCCACACCTGGCGTGCCGGTCTGGACCGCCTGCTGCTGGGGTACGCGCTGCCGCCCGAAGCGGACGCGCTGTTCGGTGGCATCGCCCCGGCCGCCGGGGTGGAGGGGGACGGCGCCGCGGTGCTGGGCCGGTTGGCCGAGCTGGTGGCGGCCTTCGGGCGGCTGGCCCGTACGCTGGACGGCTGCGTCACCCGCCGGGAGTGGGCCCGGCGGCTGGCCGCGGTGTTGGACGAATTCTTCGTCCGCAGTGAGGACGTGGACCGGGAAACCGAGCGCTTGCGGGCCGCGATCCACGACCTGGGCGAATTGCCGGGGTTGGGGGATGAGGGTCCGGCTTACGGGCTGGACGCGGTGCGGCACAGCCTGGAGGAGACGCTGGGTCAGCCCGGCGTGGAGTTCGGGTTCCTGACCGGGCGGGTGACCTGCTGCTCCATGGTGCCCATGCGGAGCATCCCGTTCCGGGTGATCGCCCTGATGGGCTTGAACGATGCCGAATTTCCCCGACAGGCGCCGGAGTGCGGCTTCGACCTGATGCGGCGCGAACACCGGATCCTGGACCGCTCCCGCCGCGACGAAGACCGCTACCTGTTTCTGGAGTCGCTGCTGTCGGCGAGGGACGTTCTCTACATCAGCTACATCGGCCGCCATGCCCGGGACAACTCGGCGCTCCAGCCCGCCGTGGTGGTGAGCCAGCTCATCGATTACATCGACCAGGGGTACCGGTTCCCCGACGCCGGCAGGCAGCAAGCGCCGGGGGCCGAACCGCCGGTTCCACGCCTGGCCGTGGAGCACCCGCTCCAGCCGTTCAGCGAACGCTATTTCACCGGCCCGCCCGGCGGCGCGCTGTTCACCTTCTCGGAAGCCGACGCGCGGGCGGCGGGGAGCGGCCCCGCCGCCGCGCCGGCCGTGCCGTCCCGCCTGCCCCCGGCGGGGCCCGAGTGGCGGGTGGTGACACCCGAACAGCTGGCGGAGTTCTTCCGCAACCCGGCCAAGTTTCTGTTGGTGAACCGCCTCCAGGCCCGCTTCGGGCGGGAGGAGGCGGAGCCGTCGGGCGAGGAGCCGTTTGCGCTGGACAGTCTGACGAAATACGTCCTCAAGGACGCGGTGCTGACCGGGCTGGCGGTCGGGGCCGATCCCGGTCCGGCGCGCGCGCGTCTCCAGGCGGCCGGCGAGCTTCCCCCCGGCACGGCGGGCCAGGTGGCGTTCGCCGAACTGTGGCGGGAGGCGATGGCCATCCGGGAGCGGGTGGCGGAGGCGCAGGGAGACGCCGAGCCCGAGGCGATGGCGGTGGAGCTCGCGCTCCCGGGCCCGGAGGGGCCCCTCACCATCCGGGGCGCGGTGGGGGGAGTGTACGGCGGCACACTCCTTCGGGTCCGGCCGGGGGAGATCCGAGCCGTGGACCGGCTGTCCCTGTGGGTGGAGCACCTGCTTCTGTCGGCCGCTCATCCCGGCCGGGTGAGCCGCGGCGTGTTCATCGGGATGAAGAAGAAAGACGCCGACCATTGGTCCATCACGCCGGTTCCCGAACCGGCGGCTGTGCTCGCCCAACTGCTCGAGGTGTTCTGGGAAGGAGTCCACGGGTTCATCCCCTTCGCGCCCCGGTCATCCGAGAAGTTTGCGGTGGAGTTCCGCAAACAGGGTGACACCGCCCGGGCCATGCGCGCGGCGCAGGACGAGTGGCTGGGTGGATACCGGAAATCTCCGGAGGCTGATAACTTCTGCCTCCGCCTGGCCTTGGACCGCCTCGGCGTGTTCGCCTCCGAAGGCGACGGAGTGCACGAGGAATTCGCCAGGCTGGCACTGGCGGTGTTCGAACCGCTGCTGCACTCTGGTGAGGAGACGCGGTGAACAAGCGGACCTGCCGATCCTTCGACGTCCTGGCCGACGAGCTGCTCGCGGGCCGCCACCTCATCGAGGCCAGCGCCGGCACCGGCAAGACCTACGCCATGGCGCTGCTGT
>CALAMB010000013.1 GCA_937925645.1 uncultured Acidobacteriota bacterium | reverse complement strand
CCTACCGCCGCACCGGCGGGGTGACCATCTACGAGTATCTCGAGGGGCGGTTCGGCGCCGCCACCCGGTCGGCGGTGGGTCTGGTGTTCCTGGTGAGCCGGGGACTGGGGGCCGGCGTGGCGCTGCTGGCCACGGCCATCGTCACCGCGGTCTGCCTGGACTGGCCGCTGCCGGAGACGATTCTGGCGATCGGCGCGGTGGCGGTTGTCTACACCACGCTCGGCGGCATCGTCGCCGACATCTACTCCGACATCATCCAGTTGGGCGTGCTGTGGGCGGGGGCGCTGGCCACCGCGTTCACCGTGGCCGTCCGGATCGACGGACCGGTGCTGCCGGCGATCCGGGCGGCGGCGGACCGGACGCGCGTGTTCGACTTCGCCGCCACCGGCCTGGGCGACGGCCAGACGTTCGCGTTCTGGCCCATGCTCGTCGGCGGGCTGTTCCTGTACCTGTCGTACTACGGCTGCGACCAGAGCCAGGCCCAGCGCCTGCTCACCACGCCGACGCTGCGGGGCGCGCAGCGGGCGCTGGTCATCAACGGGCTCCTGCGTTTTCCGCTGGTGCTGAGCTACTGCGCGGTGGGCGTGCTGCTGATCCCCTTCCTGGCGGCGCATCCCGAATTCGCCGATCGGCTGGCGGGGCGGCCGCCCGACTTCCTGGTGCCGGTCTTCCTGGTGGAATACCTGCCCGCCGGCCTGTTGGGGGTGATCGTGGCGGGCATTTTCGCCGCGTCGATGTCCAGCCTGGACAGCGCCCTGAATTCCCTGAGCGCCGTCACCTACCGGGATTTCCTGGCGCGCCGTTTCCCCGCCCTCGCCCGCCTGGCGCCTGTCCGGGAGGTGCGGCTGGGCCGGGCGCTGACGGTGGGCTGGGGCGTCGTGGCGACCGGTTTCGCCCTGGGCATGGCGGGCGGTTCCGAAACGGTGCTGGAGCTCGTCAACAAGATCGGATCGGCGTTTTACGGCCCCGTGCTCGGGGTGTTCCTGCTGGGTCTGGCGAGTCGGCGGGCCGGCCAGGGGGCGGCGCTGAGCGGTCTGCTGGCCGGCGTAAGTGTCAACCTCGCGCTGTGGCTGGGTTGGGAGCGGACGGTGTCCTGGCTGTGGTGGAACGTCGTCGGGCTGGCTGTCTGCCTGGGAGTCGCCCTGGCGGTGCAGCGGATCGCGGACGCCGGATCCGCCGCGTCAGCACGGCCGGCTTCGCCGGAGCCGGCGCCGCTGCAGTGGCCGGCCGGCTATGTCCGGCTGCTCCTGGCCGCCTTTGCGGCCGCGCTCCTGGCGGCGGCGGCGATCCAGGCGTGGTTGCACCCCTGATTTAATGCGGTCAGGGAATCGGTGCCCGGCTCCGGTCGGGCAGCGCTTCGCCGGGGAATTCAGGATACAGCCGCTCCATGCAGTCGGGGCAGATGCCGTGGCTGAACTCCACGTCGGTGTGACTCTGCAGGTAACTTTCCACCTGGTGCCAGTAGCCGGAGTCATCCCGGATCTTCTTGCAGGCGGCGCAGATGGGGAGAAGCCCCCGCAGCGTCCGGACGGTGTGGAACGCCGCCTGCAGCTCCAGGATCAGTTTCTCCCGCTCCGCTTCAGCCTGCCGGGCGGAGGCGCTTTCAGACTCAAGTTCGGCGACGCGGCGGCGCAGCGTCGCGAGCTCCAGCTCGAGCTCCTGGCGGGGGTGGCGCGTCTTGCTCATGCGGCCACCGCCTGGCCGTCGGCCGGGTTGTCGGAACGGAACGGATTGGCGCCGTGTTGACGCACGGCACGGAAGGAACGATGGTCCATTGTGCCCCCTGCGAGAGGGATACAGCCTGGTGAATACTCAGAAGACGGATAGTAATTGAAAAAATTGCCGGTAAAATGTGATTTAAATCACAAATCAGGCGAAATCATCGCAGGTACTCTGCCAGCCAGCGGTGGATCTCCTTCCACCAGCGGACGTTGTTCTGCGGCTGCTCGATGACGTGTCCCTCGTCGGGGAAGTAGAGCAGCCGGGCGGGTACGCCCTTGACCCGGAGGGTGGTGAACAGCGACAGCCCCTCGGTCACGGGGACGCGGAAATCGATCTCGCCGTGGGTCACCAGGGTGGGGGTGGCGAACGCCGCCGCCCGCGTGTGGGGAGACCACCGCGCGTAAAGCTCCGGCATGGTCCACGGCGTCTCGCCCATGTCCCAGGCGGGGTACCACAGCTCCTCGGTGGCGCCGTAGAAGGCGGTCAGGTTGTAAAGGCCCGCGTGGCTCACCAGGCACTTGAAGCGGGTGGTGTGCCCCATGATCCAGTTCACCGAGTAGCCGCCGAAGGAGCCGCCGATGGCGGCCTGGCGGCCGGCGTCGACGAACGGGTAGCCGGCGAGCACATGATCCAGGCCGGCCATCAGGTCCTGGTAGCAGCGGCCGCCGTAGTCGCGGCTGACCTCCTCGCGGAACCGGGCGCCGTAGCCCTCGCTGCCCCGGGGATTGATGAACACGCCCACGTACCCGGGGGCGGTGATGAGCTGGTGGGTGAACCAGGCGGTCAGGAACTGGTCGGTCCACATGTTCTGGGGACCGCCGTGGATGGCCATCACCACCGGGTATTTCCGGTCGGGGTCGAACCGCGGCGGACGGAGCAGGAATCCGTGCACCCGCGCCCCGTCGGCGCCGGTGAACCAGAAATCCTCCAGCGCGGGAAGTTCCACTTCCTGAAGCAGCTCACGGTTGAAAGCGGTCAGCGGCCGGGCTTCCCCGCCGGCGGCGGGCATCGCGTACAGCTCGCCGGGCTGGTGCGCGTGGGAGCGAACGAACACCAGCCGGCGGCCGTCGGGGGTCACCCGCAGCCCGGTGACGTAGCCCGAGCGGGCCAGCCGCTCCACCCGGCCGGTGGCGAGATCGACGGTGCCGATGCCGGTGCGGCCCTCGTCCCGCGTGGTGAAGAACAGGCGGCGGCTGTCCGGGTGCCAGGCAAACTCGACGACGGAGCGGTCCAAGCCGGTGGTGAGGAGACGGCGCTCGCCGGTCCGGCGATCCATGACCGCGAGGCGTTCGGTGTCCGCCTCGTAGCCGGGCTGGGCCATGGCGACGTACGCCAGGTAGCGCCCGTCCGGCGAGTAACGCGGCTGCCGGTCCAGGGCCGGGTTCGGCGTGAGACGCTCCGGGTCGCCGCCGGCCAGCGGGACGCGGTACAGGTCGAGGTTCGTGCTCAGCGCCGGTTCAGGCGCGGTGACGCGGACGTAGCACAGCTCGGCGCCCTCGGGGGAGAGGTCGAAGTCGTGCCGGCTGGCCAGGGAGACGGGCGGCGTGTCGAAGTCGCCGGGGGTCAGGTCGCGCATCGTGCCGCCAGCCAGCTCCACATGGAGGATGTGGTTGCGGGCGTCGCCGAGCCAGGTGTCCCACTGCCGGTACAGCAGCCGGTCGATGGTCCGGGCGGTGCACTTGGGCAGTTCCTGCTGATAGGGATTCTCCGTTCCCGCCCGCCCTTCCGGCACTTTGCGCACCACGCAAACCAGCCCGCGGCCGTCGGGCAGCCAGAGCGGTGAGCGGATGTCGGCTTTGGAACGGGTCAGCCGGCGGGCCTCGCCGCCGTCGACGCCGATGAGCCAGATGTCCGCCACGCCGTCCCGGTTCGAGACGAAGGCGATGACCCGGCCGTCGGGGGACCAGCGGGGCGAGTGGTCCGCCTTCGGGCCGGCGGTCAGCCGGCGCGGTTCGCCGCCGTCGAGAGGCACGAGCCAGATGTCGCTGTCGGCAGTGTTCGCGGCCAGCGTCACGCGGGTGACGGTGACGGCCACGTGGCGGCCGTCGGGCGACACCTGCGGATCGCTCACCTCGAGCACGCGGTACAGGTCTTCGGGTTGAAGGCTCCGCCGCTCGGCCGGCAGCCAGCCGGCGGCGGCCAGGACGGTCAGGATGGCGGTCATTCGAATCCAGATGCGCATGTTCTCCTCCCGATGAATGTCGGCGCCGGAACGACGGCGGGTCCGGGCGGTTCGAGCGGGTTCAGCGGTCCAGCTCCCGCCGGACATGCCGGATCGCGGCCTTGAGCACCTTGAGCCGGGCCCAGCGCTTGTCCTCGGCCTCCACCAGCACCCACGGCGCGCGGGTGGTGCTGGTCCGCTCGATCATGTCCACCGCGGCGGCTTCGTAGGCGTCCCACTTGGCCCGGTTGCGCCAGTCCTCTTCGGTTATTTTGTACTGCTTGTAGGGCGTGACCTGGCGATCCTTGAAACGTCGCAGCTGCTCTTCGGGGCTGATGGCCAGCCAGAACTTGACGACGATGATGCCGAAATCCGTGAGCTCCTCCTCGAAGGCGTTGATTTCGGCGTACGCCCGCTGCCAGTCGGCACGGGAGCAGAAGCCCTCGAGACGCTCCACCAGCACCCGGCCGTACCAGGAGCGGTCGTAGATCGACACCCGGCCCTGCCGCGGCAGATGGCGCCAGAAGCGCCACAGGTACGGGCGGGCGCGCTCCTCGTCGGTGGGCGCGGCGATGCTGGTTACCTGGTAGTTGCGGGCGTCCATGGCCTGGGTGAGGCGCCGGATGGTCCCGCCCTTGCCACCGGCGTCGGGGCCTTCGAACACCAGGATGAGCTGGCGCTGCTCCTCGTAGAGCCGGCGGGTGAGCCGGTTGAACCGGCCCTGGCAGCGCAGCAGCCGCTTGTCGTATCCCTTGCCGTCGGCGCGGCGGGACAGGTCCAGCGCCCGGATGATGTTGGCCGCCTCGGGTTTCGGCAGGTCGGGCTTCGGCTTCGGGGCGGCGGCGTGGCCGGCGGCGGCCAGTCCGTCGGTCATGGTTTGCAGCAGGGCCCCGGCCACGGACAGGTTGCGGAAATTCGCGTCGCCGGCGGCGATGATGTGCCACGGGGCGGCGCCGGTGCTCGTCCGCCGGATGGCGATTTCGGAAATCTCGCGGAAGCGGTCGTACCGCTTGAAGTACTTCCAGTCGATGGGCCGGACCCGCCACTTCTGGAGCGGATCGCGTTCCAGCGCCTCGAGGCGCTGCTTCTGCGCCTTGCGCGACAGGTGCAGCCAGAACTTGACCACCAGGTAGCCCTCGCGCGCCAGCAGCTCCTCGAAGGCGACGATGCGGTCCAGCCGCGCCTGAAAGCGGGCGCCGCCCATCCGGCCGAAGACGCGTTCGATGACGGGCAGGGTGTACCAGGAGCCGAGAAACACGGCCATCCGGCCGCGGGGCGGCAGCACGCGCCAGAACCGCCACATGGGCGGCCGCATCCGCTCCTCGTCGGTGGGCTCGCTCATGGCGTGGGTCTCGATGCCGCGCGCGTCCAGCCATTCGTGGAGGAGGTTGACGGTGCTGGTCTTGCCGGCGCCCTCGACGCCGCCCACCAGCACGATCACGCCACGGTTCGACGCAGCGAGTTCCCGCTGCGCCTCGAGCAGCGCCGCCCGGAGCGCGGGCACCTGCTGCTCATAGGCGTCTTTGCCGACCTTCTGGATCACTTCAGCGGTTTCGAACATGGCGCCCCTCCGTTGAATGTCATGGAACGAGCCGAACCATCAAACCGTTTCCCCGGGCTCCCGTCTGGCCGGTTGCCCGCGCGCCGTCATAACCCGGATTCAGGCGGACACGATCCTGTTGCGGATGCACCCGATCCCCTCGATGGCGCACTCCACCACGTCGCCCGGCTGGAGGAATTCGGGCGGCGTGCGGGCGAAGCCCACGCCGCTGGGGGTGCCGGTGGCGATCACGTCTCCCGGCAGCAGCGTCAGGCCCAGCGACAGCCACTCGATCAGGGTAGGGATGTCGAAGATGAACTCGGCGGTGGAGGCGTCCTGCTTGACGGCGCCGTTGACCCGGCTGGTGATGCGGAGGCGGTGCGGGTCGGCCAGCTCGTCGGCGGTGACGATCCAGGGGCCCATGGGGCAGGCGCCGTCCAGGCTCTTCCCCTTGAAGAACTGGCCGCCGTGGCCGGACTGGACGTCCCGCGCGGAGACGTCGTTGAGCACGGTGTAGCCGAACACGTGGTCCATGGCGGCGGCCTTCGGGATGTTCCGGCCCGCCCGGCCGATCACCACGGCCAGCTCCGCTTCCCAGTCCAGTTGCGCGGTGACCCGCGGGTCGAGAGGGATGTCGCCGTACGGCCCGTTGACCGCTGTGGTCGCCTTGGTGAAGAACGGGGGGCGCTCCGGCAGCCGGAGCTCGCGGCCCCGGGCCCGCGCCCCTTCGCGGGCGTGCTCGAGGTAGTTGAGGCCCACGCAAAAGATGTTGCGCCGCGGCGCCGGAATGGGCGCCAGCAGCGTCAGTCCGGCCAGCGGCACCGGCGGACCGTCGGCTTGGCGGGCGCGGGCCAGGCCGGCCGGACCCGCCGCGATGAGGGCGAGCATGTCGGTCCCGGCCACAGGGACGACCGCTTCGTCGCGGACGACACCCACGGCCGGGCCATCGGGAGCGGCATAAGAGACGAGACGCATGGCGGCCTCCGATCCGGATGAACAGGATCATGGTACCAGAACCGCCGGTGCGGGTAAATCCCGCGGTCGACGGAAACAGTGGTGGGGCGCCGCCGGTGCGTCAGGCGGTCCGGTCCGCGGTCGCGTCAGCCGGCGGCTTCGACGCTCCGGCGTCGGCGGACTGGCGCCGCGGCGCCGCGCCGAGATAGATCCCGGCGAGCGCCACGCCCAGCCCCAGCCACTCCAGCGGACCGGTGGGTCGGCTGAAGAAGAGAACGTCCCACAGGAACGACAGGAGGGGCTGCAGCAGCAGGATCAGGCCGGCAAGCGTCGCCGTCACCTTGGGCAGCGCGCGGGCGATGACCACCCAGGCCAGCACCTGGCCCAGCAGCGCGTAAATCAGCAGGCCGGACCAGGTGGTCCCGTCAGGGATGGCGAAGCGCTCGCCCTGCAGCCAGCCCCCGGCGCCGAGAAACATCGCCGACGACAGGGACACCACGCTCAAACTGGCCAGCGGCGTCAGCGCCCGGGGATGTGCCTGGGCGGCGCGCAGGATCATCAGATAGGCGGCGTAGCAGCACGCGGTGATCAGCCCCAGGATGACGCCCCAGCGGTAGTCGTCGCTCACCGCCTGCCAGCGCGGGCCCACGATGAGGCCGATGCCGCCGAGCCCCATGACGATGGCGGCGAGGTGGCGCGGCCGCAGGCGTTCCTTCAGGACCAGCGTGCCGTAGGCGGCGACGAGGAACACCTGGAAGTTGCCCAGCAGCGTGGCCAGGCCGGGTCCCACGAGGCGGATGCTCCGATGCCACACGGCCAGGTCCACGGCGAACGCCAGGCCGGCGGCGACCGCCAGCAGCGCCGGACCGGGCCCGCGCCAAAGGCGTTGCCGCGCCGCCGCCGCTCCGGCCAGGAGCATCAGGCCGCCGAACAGCATGCGGTAGAAAGCGGTAACCGTCGGGCCGCTGTGCACCAGCTTCACGCAGATGGGCGCGAAGCTCAGGATCAGCGCGCCGGCCATGAGCTCCAGCGTGTGGCGGCGGTGATCGGTCATCGATACCTCGTCCCGGCGGTTCCCGTCATCCCGCCATGATTGGCCCGGCAACCGGGTTTGTCAAGCTCGGGCGCGGAGCGGTTGCGATCCGGCGCGTCACCGACTACAATCGGTTCATCATGGGAAGACACCTTCAACTGATTCTGATGTGGCTGGTGTTGGGTGTGTGTCCGCTGGCGCTCGATGGCCGGCTGCTGGGTCCGGACGGACAGCCGCTCGGCGGCGCCCGGCTGGTTGTGGTGGGCCAGGCCGGGACGGCGCTGGCCGACGCCGCCGGGCGGTTCCGGCTGGAGCCGACGCCGGCGCTGCCCTTCGAACTCGTGGTGATGCGCCCCGACGGCGTGGCGCTCCGTCCCGTGACGGTGCGGGAGGTTCCGGCGGACGGTCAGCTGGAGATCCGGTTGGAATCGGTCGCCAGCGATACCGTCACCGTGGTCGCGGGCATCGTGCCGGATCTGGAATTGCCTCCGGCTGCCGCCGCGGCGGTGATCGGACGGGGCGACCTGGAGCAGCGCGTGCCGGCGCGGGTGTCGGACGTGCTGGAGAGCATCCCGGGCGCCGGCGTCACCGGGGAAGGGCAGTCGGCGGTGCCCGCCCTGCGCGGGCTGTCCAAGGGCCGGACGCTGCTCCTCGTGGACGACGGCCGGGTGACGGCCGAGCGGCGCGCCGGTCCGTCGGCCTCTTTCCTGGACCCCGACACGGTGGGCGAAGTCGAGGTGATCCGGGGCCCCGGATCCGTGGCATACGGGTCAGACGCGTTTGGCGGGATCATCCGGGCGCGGACCCGCCTGGCGTCGCCGGGCGAACCAGCGGCCGGCCGGCTGCACGTGTTCGGCGCCGCCGGCGCCGCCGGCGGCGGCGGGAGCGCCGAGGGGAACGCGCCGCTGGCGGGCGGTTCGGTCACGGCGGGCGCGCACTGGCGCCGCTTTGACGACTACCGCAGTCCGGCGGGGACGGTTCCCGATTCGGGCGCCACGCTGGGCGGCGCCCGCATCGGTTACCAGAGCCTGCTGGGCGGCGGCGTGCTCCGGCTGGGCTGGCGGAGCGACCTGGCCCGGGACGTGGGCAAGCCGTCGACGGATTCCGACACGATCGGAACCGTCTATCCGGTGGAAGATTCGCACCGCTTCAGCGCGGCGTTCGAGCGGCCGGGCCCGGGTGCCTGGTCGCGGGTCGGAGCCAGCTTCGCGTGGGACGCTTACCGCCTGGTGTTGGCCCGGGACCGCTACCCCGCCGCTGCGGCGCCGGGACAGTTGAGCCGCTCGGATACCGACGCTCGTGACTACGAGACCCGTCTCGAGGCGGAACGGAGCTGGGGCGAATCGGCCCGGCTGGTCCTGGGCGCCGCGGCCGCCGGCCGGTACGGCCTGCGGGCCGTCAACACCACCTTCACCTACAATCCGGGCGGCATCCCGTCGGCGATCACCACCGAGGTGTCGGTGGCGGACGCCCGTCGCGACGACCTGGCGGCGTTCGCCGCTCTGGACGGCCGGTCCGGCCGGTGGTCCTGGGGCGGGGGGATCCGGGCCGACCGGGTGAGCAGCCGGAACCGCGGCGGGTATTTCGGCGACCGCGACAGCGCCCACGGCGCCGTATCCGGCTTTCTGGCGGGCGGGGTGGACGTCCGGCCGGATCTGGCGCTCACCCTGCAGGTGGCCCGCGGGTTCCGGGACGCGACGCTCTCCGACCGGTACTACCACGGGGTGACGGGACGCGGTTTCGCCACCGGCAATCCGGACCTCGAGCCCGAATCCAGTCTGCAGCTCGATGGCAGCGTCGTGTGGACGCGCGGCCCGCTGCGGCTGGCGGCGTATGGGTACTGGTATCGCATCCACGACCTGATCGAGCGGTACAAGAGCGGCAACGACTACTTTTTCCGCAACCGGGGCGAGGCGACCATCCGGGGCGTGGAGATCGAGGGCCAGGTGGCGGTCGCCGGCAACCTGCGCCTGGAATTCGGCGCCCAGCACCTGCGGGGGGAAGCGGAAGACACCGGGGAACCCACCGACGACGTGCCCCCGCCGGGCGTGTTTGTGACGCTGCGCCGGGACCCGGGCCGGGCGTGGTGGTGGCTGGTGCGCGCGGCGGCGTTCGCCCGCGACGAGCGGGCCGGTCCCACGGAAGGCGTGATGCCGGGATATGGAGTCTGCGACGCCGGGGCCGGTTGCCGGCTGGGGGAGGGGCTGGAGCTGGACGTGCTGGTGCGCAACCTGTTCGACGCCGGTTATCCCGGTTCGGCCGACGAGAAGGCGGCGCTGGCGCCGGGGATATCCGTCCAGGTCGGCCTTCGGGCGACTTTTTAACGAAAAGCGAAGACAGCGGTCCGCGGCGCCGGGCTCATGTCCGGCGGATGAGGATCAGCGACAGGTCGTCGCGGGCGCGGGCGTCACCGGCGAAGCGGTCGACGTCGGCTAGCAGGCGCTGACCGGCCGCCTCAGCCGACATCCCGTGAAGTTGGGGCGCCAGCGCCAGCAGCCGGGCATCGTCGTAGAGCTCATTGTGAATGTTGTGCGCCTCGGTCAGTCCGTCGGAATAGGCCAGCAGCAGGTCGCCCGGATCCAGGTCCAGTGTCTGCTCGGTGAACGTCTCGTCGATGAGCACGCCCAGAGGCGCGGCGACGGGCTCCAGCGTATCCACGCCCGTTGCGCGGATCGCCAGCGGCGGCAGGTGCCCGGCGTTGAGCAGGCGGACCGGTCCGCCGCCGCCGGCCAGTTCCAGGTACAGCAGCGTCGCGAAGCGGTTGGGGAGACCGTCGCGGCAGAAGATGCGGTTCACCCGGCCGCCCAGTCCGGCCAGGTCGCGGGCGCCAGGCGCCAGGGCCCGCAGGGTGGCCTGCAGCTTGGACATGAGCAGCGCGGCGCCCAGCCCCTTGCCGGCCACGTCGCCCAGCGCCAGTCCGGTCCGTCCGCCGCCCACGTCGAGATAGTCCACCAGGTCCCCGCCCACGTCGTTGGCCGGGCGGGTGTAGAGCCAGACTTCCCACCCCGGGATCTCCGGCGCGCGGTCGGGCAGGAGCGCCATTTGAACGGCGCGGCCCACCGCGAGTTCATCCCGGGCCAGCAGCTTGTCCTTGAGCTCCAGCATCAGCACGAGCAGAATGATGCAGAATCCCAACAGTCGGGCTTCCAGGTTGAAATGGATGTTGCCCCGGTTCCAGGAGATCTGGGGGGCGAAAAAAAAGAACACGGACAGGATGAATAGTAGTTGGCGCGCCGGTGTCAGCTTCTGGAACATGCTCTTGAGGAGCCAGGCGGACAACCAGATCCCGCGGCGCAGCCAGCCCATCGCCGCCAGTTTATCCCGCCGCTCCCGGTCCAGGTAGAACGCGAACAGCTCATGGAGGTCCCGGCGGTAGGTGTGCACCAAATCATTCCGGAACAGGTCCTCCAGGGTGACCTTCCAGCGGGTCTTTGGGCGGTCCGACGATGGCGGGGCGGTCTGGTTGTTGCCCATGGGTGTTTGCGGCGCCGGTTCGGCGCTGCCGTCAAGGTTCTGCCCGCGATTGTACCCCAGCCGTTCCGGACAGACAAGATGCGCTGGTCGTTGAATCCGCCGGCGCCGCGATCAAGGCGGGTTCGTATCGATAGATAGTCAATGATCCGGCGGACACAACCGGCGGTCGATTGAGACGTTCCGGCGGGATGTCGAAGGTGTCGGGTGACTCGAAAAAAACCACCCAGGTGCGGCGTTCGAATTCACCGGCGCGATACTGTGCCCACCGGCGGGAGAACAGGTTTTCGGTTTGATCGCCCCAGAAGGAGGGATTCAGGCCGTAGTAGTGCAGCGTCAAGTACTTGTGTGGCGGTGATACCAGCAGGCAGTCGGCGGGCGACACGTTGTCTCGCAGGAACGACACCACCGCGCGGATGGGGCGGTTCAGCCGGCCGCCCGGCTCGTACTGCCGCCGGGTGTACGGGTGAACCATTGCCGCGGCCAGCAAGGCGACAGTCAGTGCCGCAGCGAGGGGCGCGCGCAGCCGGCTGAGCAGATAGCCGCCAGCCAGGGCGGCCAACGGCAGAAGGCCCAGAAAATATCGAAACAGGATGAAATGATGATCGCCGCCGACCGCAGCGGACAAAGCGGCCGGTCCGGCCAGGATGGGTGCGCCCACCAGTGCCAGGATACTTGCGGCGGCCAGTCGGTGCGCTGATTTCCGCCGGTCACGGGCCAGCACAATCAGTGCCGCCGCAACGGGCAGCACCAATGGCAGGAGGGCCAAACACTCGCTGAGTATCGAGTGGTTCAGCCAGAAGCTGTCGATGTATCGCATAATCGTCTTGCGTGTGCCCACGGTCCAGATTATTCCGGAAACTATCGGTGGCAGCAGGGCCGCGCCGGCATGGAACCAGGCGCGGATGGACCGGCCGGGCTTGTCGAGTTTCCAGACCAGCCAGAGGTGGGCGCCGGTGACGCCGGCCCAGACGAACAGTCCGAAGCTGTGCGTGGCGATGGCGGCGCCGGTTCCCAGGAGCAACAACCATTCACCCCATCGCCGCTTCTTCCGGTACACCACCAGGCCCAACACGGCCACCGCGGTCGCCAGCATGAGGAATGAATACCCGCGGGCTTCCCGGGCGTAATCCAGATATCCCGGCAGGATGGTTGCGGTTGCCGCCACGCACAGGCCGGCCAGTTGTCCCCAGAGCAGACGACCCAACACCCAGAGCACGCCCACCAAGGCCAAGGCGAACAGCACGCTGGGAAATCGCAGGGCGTATTCCGAGCAGCCGGCCACCGAGGACCAGAGCTTCAGGATGGCCGAATACAGGAAGCCGCCCAGGTCCTCTCCGCCCTGGGCCCGGCGCAACTGGAAGAGCCAGGTGCCGTTGATGTTGCGCCAGGAAACGGCCTCATCGAACCAGAACGCCGGCACATCCAGCCGGTACAGGGCGCGCACCGCGGTCAGCCCCAGCAGGGCCGTGCCGGCCGCCAGGTAACCCCGAGTTGCGCCTTCAGATAAATCAAACGAATCGGGCATATATGATTCCAGCCGATGCCAAGTGCCTGGAGGGCGGCGACTCACTGACGGGCGTGACGGAACATGGTCAGGGAACGGACAGTCTAAATTCTAACTCAGGCGGGCGAATCGGGCAACATCGGCGACCGCTGACCGCGCCCGCCGATCCATGAGACGGACGGCAGATTGTGCCATGTGCTAAAATACGGCGCGGGCTGAAGGGGACGCATGGCCATGAACGGGCGACCAGGCGATCAACAGGCAGACACCCATCGGGTGAACCAGGCACCCGCGGGTGATGGCGTGCCGCCGCTCGACCGGCAACCCGAAGGGATCCCGCCGCGATATCAGGTCCGTCGCCGGCTGGGCAGCGGCAGCTATGGCGAGGTCTTCTACGCCTGGGACCAGCGGCTGGAGCGGGCGGTTTGTGTCAAAGTGCTGCGCAAGGAAGTTCTCGGCGACAGCAAGGGCGACGAGGCGACGCAGCGGTTCTTGCGTGAGGCCCAGGCGGCGGCGAGGCTCCAGCACCGCCACATCGTCACGGTGCACGACGTCGTGGAGCACGACGGGCGCCTGGCCATCATCATGGAACATGTTGAAGGCGAGACGCTGCGCGACCTGCTGCGGCGGCGCGGGCCGCTGGATATTCCCACCGCGGTCCGGATCATCGGCCAGGTCGGATCGGCGCTGGCGTTTGCCCACGCCGGCGGCGTCGTCCACCGGGATCTCAAGCCGGCCAACGTGTTCCTGGCCCAGGACGGCACGGTGAAACTGGGTGATTTCGGCACCGCCCGGGTCATGGACAAGGCCACGCTGACCCACAGCGACTCGCTCATCGGCACGCCCGCCTACATGGCGCCCGAAATGATCCGCGGCGAAGCGGTCGACGGGCGAACCGATGTGTACGCCCTCGGCTGCATGGCCTATGAGATGATCGCCGGCCAGCGGCCCTTCACCGACCCCAACCTGGTGACGGTGTTGTTTCAGGTCATGCACGAGGAGCCGCCCTCGCTGCGCCAACGGGTGCCGGACGCGCCCCCGTGGCTCCACGCCGCCGTCGCCAAAGCCATGGCCAAATCGCCGGCGGACCGGTATCAGCGAATTGAGGAACTGCTGGCCGACATCGGAGCGGAGATTCCCACCGCCGGAACGGGCATGCCGGCGCTGGTCCCGCCGCGCGCCCGGTGGAAGTGGGCGGCGGTGGCGGCGGCTGCGGCGGTGGCGGCGGCGATCGCGGGTTGGTTGATCTTCTGGCCTGGAACCCGCCGGCCCGTAGCCGTCGCCATCATGCCGTTCGTCAATGAAACGGGCCAGCCCGCGTACAACTTTGTCACCCAGGGCATCACGGCCGAACTGGCCCGGCTCTATCCGGCGAGCGGCGCCGTAAGCGTGGTGCCCATCGGCGATCTGGCCCAGGGCCCGGCCCGCTTCGAGGAGGTGGTGAAGGCCAGCCGGGCCCGCGGAGCGGATTTTATCCAAACAGGCCGGTTGCGTTCGCGCGCCGGCGGCATCGAGCTGGAATACCGGCTGGCGAACACTTCGGGCAGCCTGCTGTGGACGGACCGCATGCCGTTGTCGGCGAGCAACCTGCAATCCATGGTGCGGCAGGTGTACCGCCAGAACATGGCCTGGCTGGATCGGCCGCCGGCGGACCCGGAGATGGAGATCAATCCCACGGCCTACGAACTGTATCTCAAATCCGTCGGCAAGATCGAGGACATGAGCCATGGCGATTCCGGCGCGTTCGGTGAAGCCAAGGCGTTGCTGGAGCGCGCGCTGCAGATCGAGCCGTCGGTGATCCTGTATGCCGGCCTGGCGGAGTTGCACTATCAGGCCGTCAACACGTGGAATTCGATGGAGCCCGACAGCCTGTCCTACAGCCGCTATTATCTGGAGAAGGGCCAGGCGCTCCAGCCGGATTTCGGTCCACTCCTCCGCTTGAGCGTTCTGCTGGAGATCCAGCAGGGCCGGATGGAGGAGGCGATGCGCCGGCTGGTGGAGCAGTTCCGGTCCGACCGGCTGGAGGTGATGCAGTTCAGCCAGGCGGCGACCATTTTCCGCCTCAACGGCGACCACGAAGCCTCGACCGCCCTGTGCCGGTACGCGCTGAGATTGTATCCCGAGCACGATTTTATCCGGCTCAACCTCGCCCGGAACCTCATCCAGGCGGATCGCCAGGCCGAAGCCCGGGAGATGCTCCACGCGCTGTTGCGGGATTCGCCCCAATACTATTTCGTGCAATTGGACCATATCCGCCTGGCCATGATGTCGGGCGACATCGAGACGGCGGACCGGCTCGTCAAGAAACTGCCGGAACTGCTGCCGACCCGGGCGGTCCGTCATCAGATCGCCTGCCTCCGGGGGGACCGGGCCCCGTTTGACCCGAGCGAGCGCTTCAGCCGGGTCGCCCGGCTCGATTACGACTTGTCGCTGTTGATGGCCGAGTGTTTTTCGCTGAGCGGCCAGACCGATGAAGCGATGGAATTCATGCGGCAGACCGTCGACATCGGCTTCACCGACTGGGGCTACTTCGACCGGAATCCCTTGTTGGCCGACGTCCGCCGGACAGCGGAATACCAGGCGCTGCGGAAGCAGGGATTGGTCAACCAAAGAGAGCGCCGGCTCCGGGAACGGGCGCTGATCCAGCCGGTGCTGGACCAGTACCAGATCGTCCTGCCCCCGGCGACGTCCTTCAACTGACGGTTCACTGGCCGGAGAACACCGCCGGCCGTTTCTCCCAAAAGGCGCGAATCCCCTCGGCGTAGTCGCCGCTGTCGAAGACCAGCTGGCGCAAGCCCTGGATGTGCTCGAACATGATGGGGCTCAGCGGGTGGGCGGACGCCAGCAGGCGGACCTGTTCCTTGATGGCGGCGATGCTCAGCGGACTGTTGCGGGCGATCTGGGCCGCCAGTTCGAAGGTGAACGCCCCCAACTGGTCGGCCGGCACCAGATGGTTGAGGACGCCGAGGTTGCGGGCCTGCTCGGCGGACATGGGCCGGGCGGTGAAGAACATCTCCCGGACGATGTTGACCGGCAGGATGTTCATGAAGTGCAGGATGCCGGACACGTTGTACGGCACGCCGATCTTGGCCGGGGTCATGGTGAAACTCGCGCTCGGGGCGCCGATCAGGATGTCGCAGCTCATGGCCAGGTCGCAGGCGCCGCCCCAGACCGCGCCCTCGATCATGGCGATGACCGGAACCGGCAGGTACTGGATCTTGCGGATGCCGGTGAGAAGGGAATCGTAGTAACTCAAGGGGTCCCGGCCGGGATCCGGCAGTTCGCGAACGTCGTGTCCGGCGGACCAAACGGCCGCGCCCGGCGCCGCGCGCAGCACGATGGCGCGCGCCTTGTCCGCGTGCAGTTGATCCAGCGCCGCCACCAGCTCGTCGATCAGGGCATGGCTCAGGGCGTTGTGCTTCTCCGCATGGTTCAGGGTGACGGTGCCGATGGCGCCGTCGCGCGCGCGCAGCACAAGGGACATGACAACCTCCGGAGCGGACAGGGTGTCGGAACTCCCGGATGTCAGGCCGGCCATTCGGGGATCCGCAGCCGCATCTTAGACGACAACCCGGGAAGAGGCAACGGCTGCTTCCGGCGCACGACCGGAACGCTTTGACGATCCCGGCGTTTTGGGTTGATAATGAGACCCGCAATCCGATTTGCCGGACGGGTGGATGTGATCAAGCGATGTGATGACCAGGACAGGCTCCGTTGGGTCGCCGGCTGGGCGGTGGGATTGATCCTGGTGGCGGCCGGATGCGCCGCCCGACCCACCCGCCCGCCCGAATTCCGGATCCAGCCTGTCCGCCCCCTGGCCGTCCTGCTGGACGCATCGCGGGCGCAGTCGCCGCTGCCCGAGGCGGGCGACTTCCGGCCCGCCGACCTGGTGGACGTGGCGGCGCTGGAGCCCGCCATCCGGCTGGACATCCGTTACGCGTCGGACCGGAACTTCCTCGGGGTTCCCGTCTACGAACAGTTGCGGGCGCTGCTGCAGCGCCCGGCCGCCGAGGCGCTGGCGCGGGTCCACCGCGCCCTGGCGTCCCGTGGCCTGGGTCTGCTGGTGTACGACGCGTATCGCCCGTGGTTCGTGACGTGGATCTTCTGGGAGGCGACGCCGCCGGAGCTGCGCCGCTACGTGGCCGATCCCGCCCAAGGGTCCCGCCACAACCGCGGCTGCGCGGTGGACGTGACTCTCGTCCGGCTGGCCACCGGCGACGTGGTGACCATGCCCAGCGGATACGATGAGATGACGGAACGGGCGCATGCCGGCTATCGGGGCGGCCCGGCGCAGCCCCGGCAGATGCGCGAGGTGCTCCGGCAAGCCATGGCCGCCGAGGGGTTCGAAGTCTATCCCTACGAGTGGTGGCATTTCGACTACCGCGACTGGCGGCATTATGCCATCGCCAACATCCCGTTCGGACAAATCCCGCCGCCGAACCCGGCCGACCGTCCGTGACGGGGACGCGCCGGTCCGTCCAGCCGGCGGAAGGAGGTCATCGATGTGTGAGTTCTGCCTCAAGCACGGTGAAGGCCGGAGATGGTATCTCGAAGCGGCCAACTATTCCGAGGACCTGCTCTCGGACGTGCGGCGCCAGCGGTTCATCAAATCATTCGTCACGGATCTGGACGGGTTGAAACGCGACACCGCTCGGATGGAGGAACTCGACCGGCTGCCCGGATTTCTCCGCGCGCTGGTGCGGCGCTGGAGCGGCCGGCGGATGCGCCCGTACCATTTCGGCCAGGTGGTGCCCATTGAGGAGGTGGCCCGGATCTTCGAGCTGGTCAACTCGGTGGTCCGCGTGAGCTGCATCTGCCGGCAGGTGACCTTGGGCCAGGAGAAACGGTACTGCTACGGGATCAGCGTGGGGCCGAACGGCGGCCGATTCGCCGAAATCATCACCGGCTTGGATGGGAGTTTCTACGCCGGACCGGACCGCGCCGGTGTGGAGCCCGTGGACAAGGCCGAAGCTTTGGCTGCCATGCGGGAACTGGAGCACGAGGGGCTGTGCCACACCGTCTGGACATTCGTCACGCCCTTCATCGCCGGCCTCTGCAATTGCGACCGGGCGGACTGCCTGGCGCTCAAGGCCAGCGTGGGACACCGCATCCCCATTCTGTTCCGGGCGGAGTATGTCGCATCCGTCGACGCGTCTGCCTGCACCGGCTGCCGGCAGTGCCTGCGCCTCTGCCCGTTCGGTGCACTGGCTTATAGCGCGGGGACCGGTAAGACGGAAGTGGATGTGCGGCAATGTTTCGGGTGCGGCATCTGCCGGGCCGAGTGCGCGGCGGAGGCCATCCGGCTGCGGGACCGCCGCGATGTGCCCGCCGCCGCCCGGCTCTGGACGGCCTGAAGGGAACGTGCCCGGATGGCGTATCCCGCCGGAGGAACGAGCCGTCCGCTCGGCCGGACCTACTTGTCACCGGCGATGCGGGCGAAGTGCCGGTACAGCAACCAGGTGATGAGGAACGAGAACGCCAGCACCGCCCCGGGAATCACGATCCCGAACCAGAAATCAGTCATCGGTCGTCCTCCTTTTTGTCACCGGAGCGACCGCGAATGCGCTTGCGGTACGCGTACCAGGCCAGGATCAGTCCGGCGAAAGAGGTGACGTACGCCAGCGACATCCCCATCAGCATTTTCAACCCTTCGTTCATGGCTCGTCCTCCCACTTCACCTGCCGTTCGAGCTCTTCCAGGTAGGCCTTCTGCTTCTTCTCATATTCGTCCGAAACGGTGGACAGCTTGGGGTTGATGACCCAATGCATCACCAGCGTCAGGACAACGCCGGCGGCCAGGATGACGTAACCCACCGGCATCAGCATCACGCTGAGCGCCGTGCCCACCATCAACGCCGCATAGGCGAAGGGTGACAGGACGATGGCGATCCAGTCCTCGCGCGTCCACTCGTCCGCCTCCCGGGGCGTCCATTGTCTGCGGATGAATGCCATGGCGCACCTCCTCTAGAGCAAGCCAAGCTTCTCGGCTTCGCGCCGGACGGGTCCCCACCAGCCGATGGGGCGGGACATGACGTAGTACTTGACCAGGTGTTTCATGTCCTCGGGCTTCGTCAGGAACGTCACCGGGACGTAGACCAGCGCGCCCAGCACCATGAGCAGCCAGAACTGCTGGTAGTCCTGGAGGGCCGGGATGACGCCGAAGGCGGGCAGCACCCAGACCACGAGCCACGACAGGACCAGGTTGGCGATCCAGGAGGCCAGGTACGCCCAGCCGTTGAACCGCCACCAGACCACCTGAAGAATGTTGGGCAGCCACACGCCGGCCGCCATGATCCACAGGGCGAAGATCAGCCACTCGGTGATGTTTTCCATGATGGAGCCGAAGACGAAGGAGCCCAGCAGCAGCAGCAGGGTGGAGAGCCGGCCCACCCACACGAGCTGGCGCTCGTCCGCTTCCGGCCGCAGGTAATGGTGGTACAGGTCGCGGGTCATGTACACCGCCCCCAGGTTCAGATGCGTGGAGATGGTGGAGATGTGGATGGCCACGATGGCGGCGAAGAAGAACCCCAGCATCCCGGCCGGCAGGTTGTCAAACCCCAACCGGAACCAGGCCATCTCGTAGTCCTTGACCTCGGTCAGGTCGGGGTAGAGCACGAAGAATCCCAGCACCGCCGCGCCCCAGATGGCATTGCGCATGAGCACCAGGGCGGTGCCGCTCCAGATGCACCAGGCGGCGTCCTTGACCGACCGGGCGGACTGGATCCGCTGGGCCTCGGCGTACCAGTCGATGCTGGTGCCCATGCCGAAGCCGCCGATCACGGCGATGACCACCATGGTCAGGAACCAGGCGATGGGGAAGTCGCCGCCGAACCAGCCGGTGAACGCGAACGGGTTGAGCCGGTGCGCCTGCCCCAGCGCCTCGAGTTTGGTTACGATCGCCGCCGGACCGCCGGCCGCGGCGATGCCCCAAAATGAGACGATCAGGATGGCGACGAAGGCGATGATGCCTTGCTGGAAGTCGGCCATCACCACGCCCCAGTACCCGGCGGCCAGCACGTACACGGCGCAGGCGGCCGAGAACACCATCAGCCCGACGAACGGATGCCAGCCGAACAGGTAGTGGCAGATCTTGCCCATGGCGATGCCCACCCAGCCCAGGATGAACATGTTCATGAACACCTGCCAGCCGGCGGTCCAGCCCCGAAGCAGATGGGAGGGGAGGCCGCCGAACCGGAGGGTCTGCCACTCGGCCTGGGTGTACGCCAGCGAACGGCGGAAGATCCGCGCCGAAACGAAGGCGCTGATGGCGCACCAGGCCGAGAAAAAGGTGTACCAGAGACCGGCCAGGCCGTGCTTGTAGATCACGCCGGACACCCACATGGGCGTGTCGGTGGCGGTGTGAGTGGCGTACACCGACGACGCCGGCAGCCACCACGGCAGGCCGCGGCCGGCGAGAAAGAAGTCCGCTTCAGAGCGCTTGCCCAGGCGGTAAAAGAGAATGCCGCTGCCCACCATCAGCAGCAGGAAGGCGACGATCCAGAACCAGTCCAGGAAGCTCAGTACGACCATGAACACCTCGTCGGGAGGTCGGTTTGGCGGCAAGCCCGCCATGCGCGGCGGAGCATGACCGGCCGTCGATTCGAACGGACAGCGGAGCGCTCCTAGTTTAAACAGGAACCGGAGAAAAGTTGACGGTTTTTTTTGTGCCGGCAGGAAATCCGGCGCCGGCTACAGCAGGATGATCCGCTCCTGCCGGCAGCGGTCGATCACGTGGTCCGGCCAGAGACTGGCTTGGACTTCGCCGATGTGCCGTCGCCGCAGCAGGAACATGCACAGGCGCGACTGGCCGATCCCGCCGCCGATGCTCTCCGGCAGCCGTCCGTCCAGCAACAGCCGGTGCCAGGGCAATTCCAAACGGTCGAGGCAACCGCGGGCGGCGCACTGGCGGACCAGCGCCTCGGCGTCCACCCGGATGCCCATGGAGGACAGTTCGAGCGCCCGCTGCAGCACCGGGCTCCAGACGAGAATGTCGCCGTTCAAACCGTGCCGGCCGTCCCCGGTCGGAGTGGACCAGTCGTCGTAATCCGGGGCCCGGCCGTCGTGAACGCCGCCGTCGGGCAAACGGCCGCCGATTCCCACCAGAAAGATCGCCCGGTGTTGGTGGCAGGCCAGGTCCTCGCGCTGTCGCGGGGTCAGGTGCGGAAACTGCCGGCACAGGTCCTCGCTGTGAACGAAGGTGATCCGGCGCGGCAGATCGGGCGTCATCCCGAAGCGGCGGCAGGCGGCCCGCTCCGTGCGGCGCATGGCGGCGTAGATGCGCGCGACCGTGTGCCGCAGGGTCGCCGGGGTGCGGTCCTCGCGGCGAATGGCCAGTTCCCAGTCCCACTGGTCCACGTGGACCGAGTGGATGGCGCTGGCGAGGTCGCCTTCGTCGGGGCGAAGGGCGTTCATGTCGCAATAAATGCCACGACCCGCCGGCACGCCGTAACGGAACAGGGCATACCGCTTCCATTTGGCCAGCGATTGCACCACTTCGAGATGACGATCACCCAACTGGTTTGCCTGAAAGCGGACGGGAGTTTCCACACCGTTCAGATTGTCCTGCAGCCCGGAATTCTGATCCACGAACAGCGGGCAGGTGACCCGGGTCAACAGCAGCAACTGCGCCAGCGACCGCTGAAAATGGTCCTTGATGAAGAATATGGCCTGTTCCAGTTCCACCAGTTCGGGAGTGGGTGCGAGAAGTGAATGCATAACATCCTTCCTGAAAAATTTATTGTTATTTAAATTATTAGGTTTACTAAGTAAAGATTTATTTGTATATTGTCGATATTATTATATTTTGGATATTTTATTGGCTGTTTCATTGTTAATACTGGAATATTAGAGGTGAAAAATGGCACCCGATTATGAGATTGACAAATTGGACGGTGAAATACTGCGGGCCCTTCAGCGGGATGCGCGCCGGCCGTTCCAGGAGCTGGCGCGGGACCTGCTGGTCTCGGGCGGGACGATCCACGTCCGCTTCAACAAATTAAAGGAACAGGGTGTGATCCGCGGGTCGCGGATTGTGGTCGATCCGGTCCGGATCGGTTATGACGTCTGCGCGTTCGTGGGCATCAACCTGCACAACGCGCGGGACTACAAGACCGTGATCAAACAGCTCCGGGGGGTGCCGGAAATCCTGGAGGCCCACTACACCACCGGCAAGTACAACATCTTTTTAAAGATTGTGGCCCGTAGCACGCGGGGACTGCACGACCTGCTCATCGAGCGGCTGCAGTCGATCCCCGAGATCCAGTCGACGGAGACGCTGATCTCGCTGGAGGCCCCCATTCTCCGGGAAGTCCCGGTGCCGCGTGTCCGGTAGGCGGTCCCGGAGCGTCATCGCGGCGGGAGGACGACCCGCAGCGTCTTGATCTCGAATTTCCCGAAGTCGAGGGTGACCGTGGCGCCGGCGGGCGCCAGATCCCGGATCGGATTCTCCATCAGATCGGTTTCGGATACCTTCGCCGGCGTGACAGGCAGCTGGAGCACGGCCCGGTCGGGCCGGCCCAGCGACTCATAGAACCGGAAGATCAGGGCGTCGCCGTCCTCGGCCGGCTTGACCGTCTCGAGGATGACGCCGACGGTGTCCACGGAGGCGAAGCTATGCGCGGTGGGCAGCTTGCCGGGGTGCCGTGTCTCCGCCCAAGCCCGGAGCGGCGTGTTGAGCTCGGCGCCGCGGCGCACCGTCGCGCCGTCGATCCAGCTTCCGGCGTGGGTGTAGAGGGAGTAGGTGAACGCGTGCCGGCCGCGATCGGCCATGGGGTCGGGCCAGGTGGGGGCGCGGAGCAGTGACAGCTCGATCTCGCTGCCATGAATGTCGTAGCCGTGCTTGCTGTCGTTGAGCACGGAGATGCCGCCGGCGGCATCGGACAAGTCGGCCCAGCGCAGAGCCGGCACTTCGAACCTGGCTTTTTCGGCCAGCGTCTCGCGACGGTTGCTCCGGGCGATGGCGGCGAACGGGATTTCGTAGGTGGCCAGATCGCTGGTGACGGAGACGGGGAAGGCGGCCTTGAGCATCAGGTGCGACTCCCACCAGTCGGCCTCGGTGGCGATATCCACGCGGTCGAGCGCGCGGTACACGGTGATGGTCTGGGTGAAGGTCGACGAGGGGAAGTCTTCGGTGGGCGCGTAGCGATCCTTGTCGGGACCCAGGAAGTTGTGGCGCACCCGGAGCACGGCGCGCACGGGGGAGGCATGGACCAGTTCCACGGCCGCCGCCCGGTTCAACTGCCACACCCGGCCGGTGAAGCCCAGGTTCCAGGCGTCCCAGTTCTCCGGGATGTCCTCGTAGATCCGCAGGGCGTTGATCGCCTGGCCGGGGGCGACGAACTCGCGGTCCAGCTTCTTGTCCCGAAAGCTGCGGATTTGGCCGCTCTCGGGATCGACCTCCAGGCGGTGCCACCGGTTCTCCAGGAACGTCTGGTCGGCCTTGACCTCGAGGACCGCCGGCCCGGGCGACCCGGGCCGCGCCACGAACACCCGGTAACCCAGCGACGGCACGTTCTCGGCCACGAAGGCGACACGGAGCGCGCCGGTCTCCGCGTCCCGGCTGAATTCGGCGGGCACGGGCTTGCCGTCCACTGTCCACAGCGCCAGTTCGCCGGACGCGGCCGGCAGATCCGCGGTGACGAAATCGGACCGCTCCCACGACAATGGATTGAACACCACCACGGGAATGCCCATGATCCGCGACGTGTCCACCGCGGCGCCCACGCGGCGCAGCGCCTGGTCCTCGATCCGGCCCAGCTTGCGCCGGACGGTGGTGTAAGTCTCCAGGGCGTCCCGGTAGACCGGGGTGATGGAGGAGCCGGGCAGGATGTCGTGGAACTGGTTGGTGAGCACGTCCTGCCAGAGTGCCGCCAGGTCGGCTTTGGGATAGGCCGCCCCCAGCAGCCGGGCCCAGGTGGCCGCCTTCTCCGCCGCGCCCAGATCCGCTTCGCACCGCCGGTTGTTCCGCTTGACCTGGGCCTGGGAGGTGAAGGTGCCGCGGTGGTACTCGAGATAGAGCTCATCCCGCCAGACGGGGATGCGGTCGCCCAGGTCGCCGGGGATCTGTTTCAGGAAATCGCCCGCCTTGGCGTGCACGTACTGGGGCGCCACCGGCAGCCGGCCGTAGCGGCGGACGCGGTCGAGGATCTCGCGGTTGGGGCCGCCGCCGTGGTCGCCCAGCCCGTACAGGATCAAACTTTTCTGCCACCCCGTGGTCGCCTGGTACTTGGTGATGGCGTCGGCGTTTTCCGCCAGGTCCACCCGGCTCGTGTAGCCCTCGGGCGGAAAATACGTCAGCAGGCGGGTGCCGTCGGGGCCCTCCCACCAGAACACGAAATGGGGGAACACCGTCGTGTCGTTCCACCAGATCTTCTGGGTGATGAACACGTCGAGGCCGCTCTTGCGGTACAACTGCGGCATGTTCCAGTTGTAGCCGAAGGAGTCGGGGTTCCAGCCGATCGTGACGTCCACCCCGAACTTCTCCTTGAAGTACCGCTTGCCGAACAGGAGCTGGCGCACCCAGCTTTCGCCCGAGATCAGGTTGCAGTCGGGTTCCACCCAGGTGCCGCCCACCACCTCCCAGCGCCCGTCGGCGATCCGCTGGGCGATCTGCCGGAAGAGCTGCGGGTCGCGCTCTTCCATCCAGCGGTACGTCAGCGCCTGGCTCTGGGCGTACACCAGCTCGGGGTATTCGTCCATGTTTTTCAGGACGGTGGCGTAGGTGTTGCGGGCCACTTCCTTGGTTTCGGCCATGCGCCACAGCCAGGCGATGTCGATGTGGGCGTTGCCGATGAGGTGGACCTTGAACTCCTGGGCGTAGCGGCGCAGCTCGGCGGTCTCCGCCAGCGACTGCTTCAGGGAGGCCTCGAGGCGGTCGCGGCTGCCGCGCTTGACGGCGTCCAGATCGAGGGCCTGCACCGCCCGCGCGTACGCGTCGCCCAGTTGGGCCAGACGTTCGGCGGGAACGCCGCGGCGGTCCTCGATGGGAAAGGGCTTGCGGGTGAAGGTGTAGCGGACCAGCTCCGGCCAGATCAGCCGTTCGGCGGTCTGCAGGCTGTCCACCCAGTCGCGGAGCGCCGCGACCATGGGGCGGGCCTCCAGGTAATCCATCTCGGCGCCCCGGACGGCGAAGACGAGCCCGGTCTCGGGCAGCGGATTGCGCCGGGGCGGCCAGAACTCGCCGCGGGGCGGCCGCCGGCCGCTGTTGACCGCTTCGAGGTCGATCGTGGAACCCGTGATCGGCGGCGGATCGTTGAGGAACACCTCCTTGACGACCTCGGCGCCCTGGTCGCCGCCGCCGTCGAGCCGGATGACCTGGACGACGCGGTCGTCCTGCCGCACGGTCACGTCGACGAGGCCGCGGGCGTACAACTTCAATTTCAGTATGGTGGGCGTGCCCAGCACCGGCACCGCCGCCACGAACTCGCGGCAGGGGATCCGGGTGCGCAGGCCCACGCGCGAGGCCGTCAGTCCGCGGCCCAGTCGATAGTCCTCCCACGCCTGGCCGTCGAGCGTCCAGGCCCAGCCGTCCACGGTGAGGTTAACGGCGGCGGCGATCTCCTGGAGTCTGGCTTTGGCGGCTGCCGTGTCGGCGGCCGCATCCTGGACGGGCAGCGCGACACAAGCACCAACGGTGAGGGTCGCGACAAGCAAAAACCGGAGCGTGGTTGGCATCCATCCTCCTTTTGTCCGGGCTGCCGGCCGGAAGCGTCCGGCAATCGGCCGCACCGGTGCCGGAAGCGTGGGATCGTGCGTGAAGGTTCATTCTAATCGAGGGGCGGAACGAACCCAATCCATTTTTTCATCGCGGGACCTGGGGGAGAAAGCGACGGATTGTCTGTGCCACGCCCCCGTGATACCATCCGGGGAACTGAAACACGTCGGGGAGCGCACCACATGAACACAATCGGGGTGAGGCGGAATATCGGCCGTGGGATCCGCTGGCTGGCGCTGCTGGTCGCCGCGGCCGTGATCGGAGCCGGCTGCGGCCGGGATTCCAGCGGCATACCGCCGGAACAGTCGGCGGCCTGGCGGCAGGCCCTCGAGGCGGACCGTGCCGCGAAAGACCGGGAGTTCGCCGCCGACGCGATGTCGCCCATGGCCGGCGCGGCGCGGTTGACGCTGGCGGCGCCGGGCGGCGGTCTTCGGGTGGCGGCGGGCGCGGTCGCGCCGACGGAGCCGCCCGGGCCGGACGATCCGCTGGTGTTCGGTCTGGCGGACGGCCAGTGGCGATGGGAATCCCGGGCGCCCGGCGGTTGGGCCGAAGTGGCGCGCAGCCCGATTCCGCCCGGTCCGCTGAGCGAGGGGATCCGCTTCCGGCTGGCGCGGTTCACCCTCGCGGCGTACCCCGGCGCCGACGGGCTGACCCTGATCGTGTTCGATCCCGCCCGGCGCGAACGCCGCGAGTTCCGCCGGCTCCTGTACTTCCCGCCGGACCGGGCGTTCGCCGTGCCGGCACGACTGGAGCGGCTGCCCGATCCCGAAACGGTGGTCATGCTGACCAGCCGGAATCTGGAGAAGCGGTTCATCCGCTACGCTCGCCTCAGCTTTTCCGTGGACGGCACGGCGTGCACGCTGATGGCGTTCAAATCGGCCGCGGACGCGTCGGCCGATCGCACCCTGTTTGTGCCGTTCACCGATGCCACCACCGGAACCGAAACCTACCCCGCCGGCCGGTTTCTCGACCTGGATGAGCCCGACGGCGAAACCATGGTGCTGGATTTCAACCGGGCGTACAACCCGCTGTGCAATTATTCACCGGCCTACAACTGCCCCATCCCGCCGGCGGAGAACCGTCTGGCGGTGGCGATCCGCGCCGGCGAACTGACCTACCCGCACTGAGGGGGAGCCGGGACGGCCGGGCGAAATTGTCGGCAGGCGGCGGATGCATCCGGGATGAAACGAAGGAGGTTTCGTGTCCAGGGGAGGTGGCGCGGGGAGAGCAGGCGATATGCCGGAGGCCGGGCGGGGGCCCGACTGTCCGCTGAGCCGGCGCGAGTGGATCCTCGGATCGATCCTCCTGCTGGGCCTCGCCGGCCTGCTGGTTTACCTGTTTGACTTCTACGCGCTGCCCCATAACGACTACGTCCAGTTCACCTCGCAGGCGCAACGGCTCCTCGATCTCCGGGCGCCGGACTATTACAAGGTTCTGCCCCTCTACCCGGCGGTCATTGCCCTCGTCTCCCTGCTCTGGCCGGGCCCCGCCGCCGTGATCCACGCGGCCCAGCTGGTTTCGGCGCTGGCGGCGCTCGCCGGCGCAGCCGGTTTGTTCTTGTTTGCCCGGCGGTACGTGCCGTGGGGGGCGCCGCTGCTGGTGCTGTTCGTCGTGATCAATCCCTACTTTTTGGAATTCGCCACCCAACCCCTGCTGGAGATGACGCTGTTGGCGCTGGGTACCGTCAGTCTGTGGCTGGCCGCGCGCCGCCACAGCGGCGGGTATGTGGCAGCAGGTTTCGCGGCGCTGACGCGCTGGGACGCGTTCTTCCTGGCGCCGGCCTTCGCCGTCATGCGGTTTTTCGAATCCGGCCGGCGGTGGCGGTACCTGCTGTACGGCGCCGCGGCCATGGCGCTGCCGTTGGCCTGGCTGGCGCTGAGCGTGGCGCACAGCCGGCAGGTCAACCCGTATGTCGAAGAAATGATCGATCGGTCAGGGTCCACCGTGTTCTGGGTCATGCTCCGGATCCTGTTCCAGATGGTCATCGGCCACGCGCCCGACGGGAGCGAGCTCTCGGGCGCCGAGATCCCGCTGTTTGCCGGCGTTTCGATCCTGTTCCTGGCCGGGCTGGTCCGCCTGTGGCGGCGCGACCGGTGGGTCGCCGCGCTGCTGGCAGGTTACCTGTTCAGCTATTTCTCCGTCCACGGCGTGTTCGGGATCGCCACCTATCGGTACCACGTGCCCCTGCTGCCGCTGGTGCTGTTCGTCCTGTTCGCGGCCATCGAGCCGAAGCCGGCTGACGGGCCGCAACCGGCAACGGGCCTCTGGCCGGGCGCCGCGTGGTTCGCCTTGGCCGGAGGGATTGCGTGGGCCGCATGCGGACTGCCGCGATCGCCTCACGTGGGGTGGCTGTGGGCGTTCGCGGCGCTGTACGCGGCGGCCTTCGCCGTGCTCTCGCCCGCCGGGTGGCGGTGGCCGCGGTGGGTGCCGGGCGCGATCATCGCCGTCGTGCTGGCCTGCCTGTGGCCCCAGGTGGCGGGGTGGGACCGGACGTACGAGCGGCAGAAGTGGGCGTTCAGCGAGACGGTGGCCGCCGTCCGGTGGGTGGCGCGGCATGTTCCGGTAGGCGAGCGGGCGGCGATGGCGGAGCCGTGGCTGGCGGCGGCGCGCGTTCCGTGGGACGAGGTGCGCGGCCGCCTGATCAGCGTTTTCGATTTTGACTGGCCTGGCGGTCCGAGTCTGGCCAGGCAGTGCCGGGAGCACAAGGTGAGCCACGTGGTCTGGCTCAGCACCTACCGGGACGATGTCCGGAGCGACTATTGGCACGCCCGCATCGGCGCCTGCTATCTCAACGAGCTCGGCTTCGGGTCGGACTTGGGTCCCGACGGCTTTCGGCTGGTCGCTCGTCTTGCAACAGGCGGCGGGCACGAGGCGCGCGTCTACCGGCTGCGGTCGGAGCCGGGCGCGGCCGGCGAGCGCACGGCCATCGACCTGGAGGCGCCGTGGCGCTGGCGTCCCTATCTGGTGTCGGGCTGGAGCCAGAACCCGGACGGCAGGGCCGGTGAACGATACATCTGGGCCGTGGGCCACCGGGCGGAGATCCGCTTCCGGATCAGCGAACCGGCCGCGGGCGGCACCCTGGAACTGGTCGTCTTCCCGCCCCGGCTGCCCGGCAGCCCGCCGCAAGTAATCCGGGTTGCCGTCAACGGGCATGAGCTGGGCCGGATCGCACTGGCCGATGAATTGGCAGAGTACCGGCTGCCGGTTCCCGGTGACCGGCTCGCGGCGGGCGAAAACCTGTTCACCCTGGCTTTTGCCTTCAGCCGATCCCCCCGATCCGCCGGCGTCGGCGAAGACGTCCGCTCCCTGGCCGCCGGCTTCAAGCGGATCGCGTTCATCCCCGCGGTCACTGCCGGCGGTTCCGTCCCTGCCGGCAGCGGGAACCGCTAGCCCCACTGGCGATTTGCTCATCCCGGAACATTTTGTCTGTGAACAGCGGATGTTGTGTCCGTCTCTTCAGTTCACATTCCAACACGACAGGAGAGAAACATGAGCAGACCTTCGGGCAGCAGATTGTTCACGATGGTGCTGGCCGGCGTCCTGGCGTCGCTCATCGGGGCGACGGCCCAGGCGGCGCTGCCGGCCGCCGGCGTCTATTTCTCCAAGACGCCCATCGACCCGAACAACCCAGCCAACCTGACGAAGAGTTTTCAGGCCGGTGATCCCATCTACGGCCTGATGGTGGTGGACAAGACGTGGCGGGAATTGTACTCGGGCAAGACGGAAGTCCCGGTGATGGTGGTCATGGCCATCGACGATCAGGACATGCTGGAGTATCAGTACATCACCCTCAAGGGTCCGCTGGTGAACAACCGCTTCATGGTTCTGGACGTCGCTCCGGACCCCGCCCGGATGACCGCTTACAAGGACCCGAACATGGTCTTCGGAAAAGGGAAGGGGAACCGGAAGATCGGCCCCATCGGCTTCACCTTCCGCCTGGGCGAGCTGGCGGCCGGGAACCACACCGTGCAAATCTACGTGCGGGACTTCGGCACCAAGCACGCCGAGGGCACGTTCACCATCCAGGGGAGCAACTTCGGTTTCTATGCCGGCCTGAACCAGAAGTATCTCAACGCCGACGCCCAGGCCGCCACCCTGCCTCCGGCCAAGATGACCGACAAGCAGATGGAGGCCACCATGAAGAAGCTCCTGTTGAACGCCGGCTGGCCGGGCGTGCACCGGATCCACATCGTGGACAAGGACTGGTGGTATGACCGGGCCTCGGGCGGCGACAGCCCCATCGTGGGCCGCCACATCGCTGCGGCGGCATTGTACAAAGATACGGATGGCAAGTATTACTATCGGACCTGCACCTTCGAACAGCGCAAGCTTATCACCGGCGGCTTCGGGTCCCTGGAGCTGACGGACCAGGGGCGGAAAATACCCATCCCGGTGGAGAATATCGACAAGTAGCGCCGCGGGGAGCCGGTCCCTGAATCTCGGATTCAACGCACGCCGTGGCGGTGGCGGTCGTGAACCGTCGCCGTCCGCGGCTGTTTTGCTTGAGTTCTCTTTCCGCTGCTTTTACTATGTTGCTGCAGCCGCGCGGAAGAGACGGATACCGCTCGGCAGGAGAACATAGCCGTGAATCGATCGTATGGGCCGTTGGTTTGCCTGTGGGTGCTGTGGGGCGCGTTGGCGATCGGCCTCCGGGCAGAGGATCCGCCGCCGGTCGGGGCCGGATTGACCGTGGTGCGAGCGGATGCCGGTTTCGCCCTCGCCGCGGCCGGCGTCCAGCCGGACGACGTGCTGCTGCGCTGGAGACGGCTCGCGGGTTTGGGGGAAACCGGCGGAGACCTGAGTTCATTTTTCCATCTCAAGGAGGTGGAGATCCTGCACGGACCACGCGGCGGTGTCGAGCTCCTGGTGCGTCGCGGAGAAATCGAGCGCTGGATGGCGATTCCGGCCTACGAATGGCGGCTTTCGGTGCGGCCGGCACTGGCCGGCGCAGCCGGCGTGGCACAGGGAGAGGGGGAGCGGCTGCTCGAAACGAAAAACCTGGAAGGCGCCGTGGCGCGCTGGGATGCCGGCGCAGCCGAAGCGGCCGCGCGGGGCGACCACCTGTCGGCGGCGTGGCTGCAGTTCCGGTCCGGGCAAGCCCTGGCCGACGGAAAGCGGTGGGCCGCGGCCGTTGAGGCGCTCGGGCGCTGTGTCGACGCGCTGGCCGCCGTGGACGCCGGGCGATTCCAGCCCATCATCTGGGACATGCAGGGCGAACTCCTGCGTCTGGACAAGCGGCCGGAAGCGGCCATGGAGGCCCACCGGAAAGCGCTGGCCGCGTGGACGCACGACGGCGGGGAACTGGGCCGCGCCAACAGCACCGCCGGCCTGGGCCACGGCGCCTGGCAACTGGTCCGCTGGCCCGAAGCCGTCCAGTGCTATGAAAACGCGTTGGCGATCCGACGGGAAGTGGCGCCCGATTCCATGGTGGTGTCGAGCTCGCTGCTGATGCTGGCCACGGCGTATGCCAACACCGGCGATCTGGCGGCTGCCGACCGCTGTCTGGTGGAAGCGCTGGCCATCCACCGGCGCCGCCTGCCGGGTCATGCCGCCGAAGCGAACATTCTGAACATGCTCGGCGTCAACGCATCCAAGGCCGGCCACCAACTTAAAGCCCAGCAATACTTCGAGGACGCCCTCCGGCTCAAACAGGCGCAAAGTCCGGAGTCGATGGCGGTGGCGTTTACCCTGAACAATCTGGCCGCCGTGGCCCGGCTGCGGGGCGATCTGGCGCAGGCGGAGCGCTACAACCTGCACGCGTTGAAAATCAAACAGGCCGCGGAGCCGGACAGCGTGAGTCTCGCTCGCACGCTGTACAATGTCGGTCAGATCGCCATGGCCCGCCGGGATTTCCCGGCCGCGGCGGACTACCTCAGCAAAGCCCTGCAGATTCTGGAGCGGAAGGCCCCGCGCACGCGGGAACACGCCGACTGCCTGGAGCAACTCGGCAACCTGGCCCGCCTGGAAAACAAGTTTGCCGAGGCCGAGGCGCGCCACCAGGAATCGGCGGCCATCCGGAAGCAGGCCGCAAACGATCCGCTGAATCAGATCCGCATGCGGCTCACCCTGGGCGCCATCCGCATGGAAAGCGGCGACCTGACCCAGGCCGAGGCCCATTACCGGGCTGCGTTGAATCAAGCCCGGGAAATCGTCCCGGCCAGCCTTTACGCGGCCCGGTCCTTCCGGGGATTGGGCGAGACGTGCTTGCGACGCGGCGACCTCGCCGCCGCCGAGCCGTTGCTGGATCAAGCCCGACAGATCGTCGCCGCCACGGCGCCCCTGAGCATCGAGGAGGCCGTCATCGAACACCTCCGGGGGGACCTCCGCCGCCGCCAGGACCGGCTGCGCGACGCCCTGGTCTGCTACGAGCGCGCCGTAGCCGCGCTCGAGGGCCAGTTGGAAAAACTGGGCGGGAGCCGGGAGGTCGCCGAAGCCTTCGCCGCTGAATATGCGGTCTTCTATAAGGACGTGCTGGAATTGAAACTGCTGTTGAACGATCCCCGGGGCGCATTCGACACGCTGGAACGCTACCGGGCGCGCAGCCTGCTGGCGATGATGGCTGAACGCGACCTGGACTTCTCCCGCGACGCGCCGGTGGAACTGCTGGAGCGCCTCGAAACCGCCCGAGCCCGTAGCCGCGAAGCGCAGGACGTGCTGATGCAGCTCAATCCCGACCAGGAACCGGAACGCGTGAGCGAATTCCAACGGCAGTTGGCGGAGCGCCGCCGCGAGCAGGCATTGGTCTGGGATGAAATCCGCAGGGTCTCGCCGCGCCTGGCGGCGTTGCGGACGCCCGCAACCTTGACCCTCGATGAGGTCGCCGGGGTGGTGGGGCCGGATACCCTGTTTCTTTCCTACGCGGTGAACGATCGGGCCACCCACCTGTTTGCTCTCCTGAACGGCCAGTTGCGGGTGGAGACCATCCCGGTCGGCCGGCAGCAGGTCCATGAGTCGGTGGAATACTTCCTCGCCCAGTTGAGCAATCCCGCCAGCCGGAAAACCCGGCTGATGGGTCGGGCCCACGCGCTCTACCAGCAGTACGTGGCGCCGGTCGACGACCTGGTGCGGCGATCCCGCCGCATCCTGGTATGCCCCGACGGTCCGCTGCACATGCTGCCGTTCGCGGCGCTGGGCCCCACCACGCGCCGCTACCTGATCGAGGAGAAACCCGTCTCCTATGCGATCTCCGCGACCGTATTCGCCGAAGGGACAGAGAAAGCAACGCGACGCGTCTCCAGGCCAATGGTGCTGTTCGGTGATCCCGCCTATCCGGGCAAGGCCGACGGCAGCCCGGCCGCGCGGCTGCTCCGGTGGGTGCTCCGCGATGACGCGGTCCCGCCCCTGCCCGCGTCACGCGACGAGGTGCGGGAAATTGCGGCCTTGTACCCCGATGCCCATGTGGCGTACCTGGGCCCCGATGCCAGCGAGGAGCGGGTGAAGTCGCTGGACCGGCAGCCCGGTTACGTCCACTTCGCTTGTCACGGTTTTTACGATCCGGTCAATCCCATGGACAGCGGACTCCTCCTGGCCATTCCCGAGGAGGAGAATGGGGAACGGGACAACGGCTTTTTGCAGGTCTGGGAGGTTTTCGAGAGTGTGCGGCTAGACGCCGAGCAGGTGAGTTTGTCCGCGTGCGAGACCGCCCGGGGCCGCGAACTCGGCGGCGAAGGGCTCGTGGGGCTGAACCGGTCCTTCTTGTACGCCGGGGCGCGCACGGTGATGTCCACGCTCTGGAGCGTCGCGGACGCCTCCACTGCGGCATTTCAGAAACGGTACTACCGGCATCTTCGGTCGGGCCGAACCAAGACCGAGGCCAGCCGGCTCGCCCAGCGGGAGTTCATCAACGGCAAGGTTCGCCTCGCGGCGGCGGAGCCGGCCGGCGATCCGCCGGACTTCAGCCATCCGTACTTTTGGGCCGGCTTCGTGCTGAACGGACAATGGCGCTAGAACCGCCCATTCACGATCCGGAAGGGTTCCTGAGCCAGAACATGCCGCTGGTGGAGCGGGTCATCGGCTGGGTGGGCCGGCGCCGGTCGCTCGCCACGGATGAGATGGAGGAGTTCCGGTCCCGGGTGCTGGTCCGATTGGTGGAAAACGACTACGACGTCCTCAGGAAATTCAGAGGCCTGAGCAGCGTCCAGACCTTTCTGGTGACGGTGGTGCAGCGGCTGCTGCTGGACTACATCGCCCAGGAGCGGGGCCGGTGGCGTCCGTCGGCCGCGGCGCTCAAGCACGGCGACCTGGCAGTGGAGTTGGAAAAACTGATGGTGCGCGGGCGGCGCACCTTCGACGAGGCCTTTCAGATTCTCAACACCCGCGGCGGCGGCGCTTTGGACCGGGACGCGGTGTTCCGGCTGGCGGCGGATCTGCCCCTGCGCCGGACCGCGACGCTGGTGCCGCTGGAGCTGGTGGAAGGTCTGGCGGCGCACGGGCAATCGGCGGAGAAGGAACTGGGCCGGATCCGTCACGTGGAGCAGTCCGCGCGCCTGAGCGCGGCCCTGCGCGACGCGCTGGCGGAACTGTCCGCCGAGGACCGTCTGCTCATCAAGTTCCGGTATGTCGAGGGTTTGACCGTGGCCCAGCTGGCCCGGTCGTTCGGCGGCAACCAGGTCGCCCTCTATCGGCGCTTCGAGAAAATCCAGGAGCGGCTGCGAAAGCTCCTGGTCCGCCGGCGGGTGGTGCGGGAATCCATCGACGAGATGCTGGCCTGCGCGGACGCGCGCAAGACGCTGGACTTTTTTGACGCGGACGGAACCGTTGATCCGGCGGCGGCCGGCGGGGAGAACGATGAAAAACCCCGCTAAATGCAACCGCGTGGCCGTCTACTGACGATGAACGCCATGCTGGCCCGAGCCGCTGGAGGTGAATGACATGCCGCAACACATCCCATGCCCTGAATTGGAAGAACTGGCCGCCTGGGCCGACGGTCGGCTCGACGACCGCCGGCGGCAGGAAATCGTCGCCCACCTGGACCGGTGCCCCGACTGCTACGATCTGGCGGCGGGCGCCGTCGCCTTCCGTCAGGAGGTCGACGCGCGCGCGATGAATCCGGCCGACGCGCCCGTTCGCGCCTTCCGGGCGGTCTCCCGCTGGGCCGTGCCCGCGGCGGCGGCGGCCATGCTGCTGCTGGCGGCCGCGTTCGTCGCGCTGGCGCCGGTGCAGGTGGCCGCGCCGGCGCCGGCTATGGTCGTTGAGTCGACACCGGTGGCGCCGGTGACCGAACCTGCGCCGGTGCCGGCACCGCCTGATCCGGCGGCAGACGGTGACGGCGCTCCAACGGAGATGATCCGTCCGGGCGGCGTACTGGCGGGCATCCGGAAGACCCTGACCGCGCCGGGAGCGGACTCCGCCGCCTGGTCGGCGGATCTCCAGCTGCCGGATGACGCGGCGTACGGTTTCAGCGGCACGCCGGCAACCGGCTGGTTTCGCCTGGGCGTGACCTGGGTGGATGGTGAACGCAGCGCGCAGGCCGGCAACCGGACCGCGGCCGCGGACCGGCTGGCGGATATCCGGAACGACTTGAACCGGCTGGTCACCGGCGCCGAACTCCAGGTGGAGTACGCCCGGGCGGAAGCCGCCATCCGGGGAACGGGCGCCGTGATGCCCGCGGAGCTGTTCGAGCGCACCCTGGCCGCAGCCGGCCAGCGCGGCGCGGTGCGAATGGAGCTCGGCGCCTGGGTGCAGGGCGGCCGGATCGCCGCGCGCGCCGGTGACCGCGGATACTTCAAAGCCGCGGAGATGGACCGCCTGCAGGCCGGCCTGGCCGCGGCCACCTGCCCGCCGGGTGTCGCCGCCGCATTCGATGAGATCCGCCGTCAGGCCGGTGCGGGGTTTCCCAATGCCGCGGCGTTCCGCCGGGCCGATCGGGCGCTGGTGGATATCGCGCTGCTGATGCGCGGGGAGTGACCATGCGTCGACAACTGCTCGTGGGCGTCATCCTGGCCGGCTGGGCGGTCGCGCTGGCCGCCCAGGACGCCAATCCCGCCGACTCGGCGGGCTGGTGGATCCGGAATTACGGCCTGATGACCGCCCAGGACGATCCGCTCGTAGGCCGGGCGGAACAGGTGTTCCGGCGGGTGGCCGCTGCCGCTGACAAGAAGGGCAACCGGCTGCCCAAACTCGTCATGATCCGGGGCGCCGGCGATCCGCACGCCGTCGCCCTGCCTGACGGCAGCATCGTCATGTCCGCCGGTGGCCTGCGCCTCTGCTATCTGGATGTGCCCCCCGCGGACGGCGATGCCCGGCTGGCGTTTCTGCTGGGCCACGAGCTGGCGCATCTGGCCAAAGACGATTTCTGGCATCGGTCCGCGTTCATGGCGCTCCAAAAATATCCCGGGACGGAGGACCGCCGCCAGCTGCTGGAGGAAATGCTGAAGCAAACCGACGGCGCGATGGCCTCCGGCGGAGCCATCCGGGACATCGTCCGCATCAAGGAGCTTCAGGCGGACAGTTATGGTCTCATCTACATGACCGTCGCCGGGTATGACCCGGCGGTGATCGTGGGGGGCGGCACATCGTTCTTCGAACAGTGGGTGCGGCAACTCCCGCACGCCGTCGCCGAAAGCGGGGAGCATCCCGCCGCGGCCGACCGGGCCGTCTTCCTGAAGAGCCAGATGGTGCAGGTGGCCGAGGAACTGGACCTGTTCCACTTCGGCGTCCGGCTCGCCCAGCTGGGCCGGTATGAGGACGCGGTGCGGTTGCTGGAGCGGTTCAGCCACCGGTTCCCGGGTCGCGAGGTGTTCAACAACCTGGGATTCTGTCACTACGCGCTGGCCCGGCAGGCGCCGGCTTTCCAGAATCACCCGGACAGCACGCGCTTCATGCTGCCGACGCAACTGGATCCTGTCACGCCGGCCCGGCGCTATGAACTCCGGCGCCAGGAGGGGCCGGACTACCTTCGAGACCCCGCCTTTCGTAACCGGATCGAGCAGGCGATCCGGTGCCTGCGCGAAGCGGCCGACCGGGATCCGCTGTACGCGCCGGCTCGGTTGAACCTGGCGGCGGCGCTCATCCTGGACCGGCAGTACGCCCAGGCCCTCGCCGCCGCTGAAGAGGCGGACAAGCTGAACCCGGCCGCCGCGTCGGCCGGAGTGGCCAGGGCCGTGGCGCTCTACCTGTTGGGGGAATCCAGCGGGCTGAGCACTTCCGGCGCGGCCATCGACCAGTTGAAGGAAATCATCGGGCGCCGTCCCGGCGAAAGCGCGGCCGTTTACAACCTGTCGACCATCCTCGCCGAGCGGGGGCGGGCCGCCTCGGCGCACGAGGCCCGGCAGGCATTTCTCCAGATCGAACCGGCGGGACCTTACGCGGATGAGGTTCGGCGCGTCCTGGGGCTGCCGCCGCCCAAGCCGGCGGCGGCCGCCCGGGATCTCCAACTCAAGGCGTTTCACGCCGACCGGCTGTCTGTGGGGGAGGTGACCGACGAACTTGAGAAGCGGCTGAAACCCCTGCGGAAAACCCCGTTCGATGTGGGCGACTTCGCCGGCAGCGTCTACCGGGGGGACCGCCTGCGGGTTCTGGAACTTGATTATTTTTTAGAGCTGGTTGAGGACAGCGCCGTGGCGGTCACCGATCCGCAGGCGTGGACGGACCGTTTCGGTCCGCCCGACCGGCTGATCCATACCGGCGGCGGGGAACTGGCGGTGTACCGCACCTTCGCCCTGGAGGTGGCGGATAACCGCGTCCGGACGGTGGTCCGTTTCGCGGAGTGAGCGGCGCCGCGCAGAATACAAGCACACTACCGCGCAACGGCATCGGCGGCACACACCCCAGCAGAGAGAAAATCTGCAATCCGGGTTTCTTGGTAATACTCGCCCCCCGGGCGGATAAAGCCCACATGGCCGCCCCACCGAGGGGTCTCCAGAAGTAGGCATGGATTGGTTTCGGCGGCGGCCGCCGGATGGCAGCTTGTGGTGAGAAACGGATCGTCCAGCGCGTTGAGCACCAGCGTCGGCACCCGGATGGCGGGCAGGACCGGCAGGCAGGACGCGCGCGCGTAGTAATCGGCGGCGTCGGTGAAACCGTGGGCCGGCGCGGTGTAGCGGTCGTCGAATTCCTGGAAGGTCGTGATGCCGACGAAATCTGCCAGCCGCACCTGATCCGGGAATCGGGCGGCCTTGGCGGCCATCTTCTCATCCAGTTTGCGCAGGAACCGGCGCATGTACAGCCGGTTGGACCACCGGGCCAGCCGGCGGGCCGAAGCGGCCAAATCGCACGGGACGGACACGGCCGCGGCCGTCCGGAGTGTTTTGGGCATTTCGGCGAATCGTTCGCCCAGATATTTGAGCACCACATTGCCGCCCAGACTGAAGCCCACCAGGGCCAGGTCGCGATACCCGACGTTGGCCATCCGCTGGAGCACGACCGCCACGTCGCCCGTGTCGCCGCTGTGGTAGGAGCGCAGGAGGCGGTTCGGCTCGCCGCTGCAGCCGCGGAAGTTCAGCGCCGCCGCGTCCCAGCCGCGCCGGACCAGCGCGCGCACCAGGCCCAGGACGTAATGGGAACGGCTGTTGGATTCCAGCCCATGACAGACGAGCGCCGCCCGGCGGGCCCCGCCGCGGCACCAATCCACGTCGACGAAGTCGCCGTCGGCCAGCTCCACCCGTTCGCGCCGGTACGCCACGCCCGCCACCCGCCGGCGGAGCGTCGGGTAGATCGTTTGCAGGTGGCCGCTGCACAGCCAGAGAGGCGGATGGTAGCAAGAGGATGTCAACTGCGGCATAATCCGGCGCCTTCTCCCAAATCGAGAGGTGATGATATGCCAGGACGGCGAAGGCGTCATGAAATTTTTTGGGAAAGGCGCGACAGACCGGCCCGTTGACATCCTCCGGTGCGGCGGTATCATGGCGGCATGAACCGAACGCCAGTTGAGCCCACGGCCCCGGCGGATCCCGCCGGCGCATCGCGCTGGAGAAATTGGACGACGCCGCTGGCCATCGCCGGTTGGCTGGCGCTGGCCAAGCTGCTGATCCATTTCTTCACCAACGGCCAATACGGCTATTTCCGGGACGAGCTGTACTTTCTCGCCTGCGGTGAACACGTGGACTGGGGATACGTGGACCACGCCCCCATGGTCGCGTGGATGGCCTGGCTGAGCCGCGCGCTGCTGGGCGACTCCCTGTTCGCCATCCGGTTCTTCCCGGCGGTGGCCGGCGCGGTCATGGTGTTTCTGGCCGGCGCCATGGCCCGCGAGTTGGGCGGCGGCCGCCTGGCGGTGTTCTGGGCCGGGCTCTGCGCCCTGGCGGCGACGATCTACCTGGGCATCGATTCGCTGCTGTCCATGAACGCTTTGGAGCCGGTGTTCTGGATGGGGGCCGTCTGGTGCGCGTTGCGGGCGGTCCGGCTCGATGAGCCGCGCTATTGGTTGGGGTTCGGCGCGCTGCTCGGCTTGGGCTTCATGAACAAGCACTCGACGATTTTCTTCGCGGCCGCTCTCGTGGCCGGTCTCCTGCTGACGCGGGCGCGGCGGGCGCTCTCCAGCCGGTGGTTCTGGGCCGGCGCGGCGCTGGCGGTCGTCATCATCCTGCCCAACGTGATCTGGGAATGGCGCCACGACTGGGCGACGCTCGAACTGCTGCGCAACGTCCGCGCCACCGGCAAAAACGTCATCCATCCACCGGTGGAATTTCTGGTCCAGCAGCTGCTCATCATGAATCCGCTCACCCTGCCGGTCTGGTTGGCCGGCCTCTGGTTCTTCCTGGCCGACCAGGCCGGCCGCCGCCACCGCCACCTCGGCCTGGCGTTCCTCGTGTTCCTGGGATTGATGATCGTCATGCACGCGAAGCACTACTATGTCGCACCCGCCTACCCGATGCTGTTTGCCGCCGGCGGAGTCTGGTGGGCCGGCTGGCTGGATCGCCGCCGCGCCCTCCGCTGGCTCAAAGGCGCCTATCCGGCGCTGCTTGTGGCCGGAGGAGCGGCGCTGGCGCCGCTGGTCCTGCCGGTCCTGCCCGTGGAGGCGGTTCCCGGCTACATGGCGGCCCTGGGCCTGCAGCGCCTCAAGACCGAGGTGGCCCACGAGGGGCCGCTCCCCCAGCACTTCGGGGACATGTTCGGCTGGCCGGAGATGGTGGCGGCGGTGGCCCGGGTGTATCACGGCCTGCCGGAGGCGGAGCGGAGCCGGGCCTGCATTTTCGCCGGCAATTATGGCGAGGCGGGCGCCATCGATTTCTTCGGCGGCCGGCATGGCCTGCCCAAGGCCATCTCCGGCCACCAGAGTTATTTTCTTTGGGGTCCGCGCGACTGCACCGGCGAAGTGGTCATCCTGCTCCAGGTGAGCCGGGAGGATGCCCTGGATGTCTTCCACCGCGTGGAGGAAGCCGAGCGGGTGGAACACCCGTGGGCCATGGCTGAGGAGCGGTTGACCATCCGGGTGGGCCGCGACCCGAAGATCCCGCTCGGCGAGCTCTGGCCCCGGGTCAAGCATTGGAACTGAGCGCCGGCGGCACTGCGGCGGTGTGCGCGGGAACCGAACCTGGAACTCAATGGAGGAGATAGTCCATGCGTTGCCGATGGTGGTGGATTCTGCTGATGGTGGCGATGGCGGGAGTGTTCGGTCTGCCGGCGACGTACTACGTCTCGCCCGCCGGCAGCGACAGCGGCCCGGGATCGTCGTCGCAGCCCTGGCGGACGCTCCAGCACGCCGCCGACCAGGTCCAGGCGGGGGATGTCGTTCTCGTCCGAAGCGGGTCCTATGCCGGTTTCCGTTCCAAATCCTCCGGCGCGGCGGGGCAGCCCGTGCAATTCA
>CALAMB010000012.1 GCA_937925645.1 uncultured Acidobacteriota bacterium | reverse complement strand
ACCGACATGGAGATCCGCCGCTACGTGCGCCGGCTGGTGGAGATGGACTTCGAGAATCTCAACGTGCTGTCCTACCAGGAGCTGTCGCCCGAGCTCAACATCCAGCCCATCGCCCGCATCTCGCTGAAGAAGAAAAAATAGCCGCGCCTGCGTCCCCCCAGCCAGCGACGAATCGCCGGGCCCCGTTTGGGGCCCGGCGGCTTTCAGGGAGCAGCGATACTGTCGCGGAACGCTCAGACGGTGAAAATCAGGCTGCAGCAGGTGACGGCGCCTTCCGCCTTGGCCAGTTCGTCGACGGCCACCGTCCGCACATCCAGACCGAGCCCCTCCAGCCGCTCGCGCGTGCGGGGAAACGCGGCCGGATAGACGAGCGCGTCGCCCACCCGGAGCGCGTTGGCACCCCACGGCTCCGCCTGGTCCACGTCGACGAGCTGGAAGCCGGCGAACGCGGCGGTGTTCACCCACGACCGGTTAACCAGCAGGGTGCCGTCCGTGACCGCCGTGACGGCGGTCTTCAGGTGCAGGCAGCCCGACATGGCCACCGGGACCACTGCGTAGCCGAAGGGCCGGAGCAGCCCGGCCAACTGGGCGATGCCGGCGGCGTTGGTGCGACCCGACGCCCCCACATAGAGCACCCGGTCGACCTGCAGCACGTCCCCGCCATCGAGGGCGCCCGGCGCCTCAATCCGGAACAGCGTCCGATAACGCGCCAGCGCATCGGCCACCGCCGCAGTTTCCCGCTGACGCGACGGCGCGCCGGGACGGGTGATCACCGCCGCCTCGGCCACGACCACCGCGGTGTCTTCGATGAAGACGCAATCCGGGAGGTCCGGATCGGCGGGCAGCCGCTCCAACCGGCAGCCGAGCGAGGCCAGGCAGGCCTCGTAGGCGGCGTGCTGACGTTCCGCCCGGTCGACGTCGACGGTTTGACGGTTCAGGTGGGTGAGCTCGCACCCCGCCATTCCCGGACTGACTCCCCGAGACATTGCCACCCGGCTCCCGCTGTGTGTCATACCGCCTCCTCTTGAGTGGTTCGCCCATTTCAGCACATTCGCGCTGCGGTTTCAAAGAGTATCCGATCGTTCGCTGAAATCCGGCCGGAGCTGTATCCGCCGCGGCAGCTTTCCTTCACGATTTCATGACGGGTTCACACGCCATTCACACAACGGGCCGATGATCGAAGTAGAAAATGAACCGGGAGGTGCCGGCCATGAGACCCAAATCGCTTCTGTCGGACATCCGGATTGCAGCGGATGAGATTTGGGACGCCATCAAACGATGGCTGCCCCGGCGGGCCATCCGGCGCCGACCGCCCAGCCTGCGGCTCAAGCTGTACCTGGCGGTGCTGGCCGGCGCCCTGCTCGTCGGCGTACTGGCCGGGCTGGGTCTCACCGTTTGGCGGGACGTCCCCGCGGTAGCCCGCCTCGAGGATTATCGCCCCAGTGTCATCACCGAGATATACGGCGACGATGACCGCCCCATCGGCCAGTTTTATCTGGAGCGCCGAAAACTCGCCGCCACCCGGGACATGCCGGTCCATCTCCGTCGCGCCGTCGTGTCCGCCGAAGACCGGCGCTTCTACCGGCACACCGGGATTGACTGGGTCCAGGTGGCGGCGACGGCCTGGCAGACCGTGCGCCACGGTCGAATCGTCCGCGGCGCCAGCACCATCACCATGCAGTTGAGCCGCAACCTGTTTCTGAATCAGGATCGCAACTGGAGTCGCAAGATCCGGGAAGTGTTGCTGGCTCTCCAAATCGAGCGCCATTACTCCAAGGAGCGCATTCTGACCCTGTACCTGAACCGGATCTATTTCGGTCATGGCACTTACGGCGTGGGCGCCGCCGCCGAATACTACTTCAGCAAGCCGGTCCGCGACCTCACCGCCGCCGAGAGCGCCCTGCTCGCCGGCGTTGTCCGCAATCCGGCGTATTACTCCCCGCTGGCCCATCCCGACCGGGCCCGGACGGTGCGCGACCGCGTCCTGCACGCCATGCGCCGCGACGGCGGCCTCACCGAACGGGAACTCCGGGCCGCGTTGTCCGAGCCGGTCCGCCTGTCCCCGCAGCCCGGCCCCGCCGGGATCGCACCGTATTTCCGCGAGATGGTCCGGCTCCACCTGGCGCGGCACTACTCCAACCGGCAGATCCTCACCGAAGGGCTCAAGGTGTACACCACGCTGAACCCCGACCTGCAGCGGTGCGCCGAAACGGCGCTCGACGACGGCCTGCGGGCATACGACCGGCGGCACGGTTGGCGCGGCGCGCTGCCCAACGTGACCGCCGCGGGGGTGACGGACCTGGCCGCCTACGACCGCCGCGAATGGCGCCGGCCCCCGCGACCCGGCGGCCGCGTGACGGGGCTGGTGCTGGCCGTCAGCGCCCGGCAGGCCGAGGTGCGGGTGGGCGCCTTCCACGCGGTCCTCGACGCCCCGGCCGCGGCCTGGACCCGCCGCGCCGACTTCCGCCGTCTCGTGCGCCCCGGCGACCTGGTGCCGCTCCGGGTGCGACAGGTGTACGCTCCCGCCCGCCGTCTCATCGTGGAGCTGGACCAACGACCCGAAGTCCAGGGCGCCTGCCTAGCCATGGACAACCGCTCCGGCGCCATCAAGGCGCTGGTGGGCGGATCGGACTGGGCGACGAGCCAGCTCAACCGGGCCACCCAGACCCGGCGCCAGACCGGTTCGGTCTTCAAGCCGTTTGTCTACGCCACCGCGCTCATGGACGGACTGTGTCTCGACGACACCATCCTCGACGAACCGGTGACCGTGGCGCTGCCCAACGGAACGGAGTACACCCCCCGCAATTTCCAGGACCAGTACCGCGGTCTCGTCACCCTCCATGAGGCGCTGGCCCGGTCTCTCAACGCGCCTGCCGTCCGCCTCGGTCAGCAGGTGGGCTTGCCCCACGTGATCCGGACCGCCCGCGCGCTGGGCGTCACCGCGCCCATCCCGCCGTACCCCTCCACCGCCCTGGGCGCCGCCGAGATTTCGCTGGCCGAGATGGTGTCCGCCTACACCGCATTTCCCACCGGCGGCATGCGCGCCGAACCGTACTTCATCCGCCGCATTGAGGATTTCCAGGGCCGGGTGCTGGAAGTGCACGCGCCCGTTGTCCGCGAGGTGCTGCCGGAAGCGGTGGCCTGGGCGCTGACCGGCAACATGCGCGAGGTCATCACCTACGGCACAGGCGTCAAGGCCCGTTCCCTCGGTTCGGAGATCGCCGGCAAATCGGGGACCACCAACCGGTTCGCCGACGCCTGGTTCGTCGGCTTCACTCCGGGCATCACCGCCGGCGTGTGGGTGGGTTACGATGACAACCGGACGCTGGGCGCCAACGAAACCGGCTCGGCGGTGGCGCTGCCTGTCTGGATCCGGATCATGGCGTACCACCAGGCGGGCAATCCCGGCGAGCGTTTTCCCGAGGCGGCCGCGCCCCGCGCGAACCCGCCTGACGAGGATCCGGATGACGGTCCCACGACGGCGCCGCCGCCGTTCCAATTGGCTCGGGTCGAAGAAGAGGAGCTGGGGGCGTGACCGTCCCGGATCCGCTGGCGGAACGGTCCGGACCGGCGCCGGCGCGGCTGATGCGGCGCGGCACCAACGATCCGGCGGCCGATCTTACTCGTCGGCTTCCAGAAAGCGCTCGGCGTCGATGGCGGCCATGCAGCCGGATCCCGCGGCCGAGATGGCCTGGCGGTAGTGGGGGTCCTGGGCGTCGCCGCAGGCGAACACGCCGGGGATGTTGGTGCGCGTGCTTTTCCCCTCGGTGAGGAGATAGCCGACCTCGTTCATGTCCAACTGTCCCTGAAACAGGCCGGTATTGGGCTGGTGGCCGATGGCGATGAAGACGCCCTGGCAGGGATAGTCGCGCGTCGCGCCGGTGACCGTGTCCTTCAGGCGCACGGCGTGCACGCCGTGTTCCTTGTCACCGAGGATTTCCTCAATCACCGAATTCCAGACGAAGGCGATCTTCGGGTTGGCCGCCGCCTTGTCCTGCATGATCTTGGAGCCGCGCAGGGCGTCGCGCCGGTGGACGATGGACACTTTCGCGGCGAACCGGGTCAGATAGACGGCTTCCTCAAGGGCGGTGTCGCCGCCGCCCACCACCACGAGCTCCTTCCCCCGGAAGAAGAATCCGTCGCAGGTCGCGCAGGCCGACACGCCATGCCCCATGAGTCGGCGCTCCGATTCCAACCCCAGATATTTGGCCGACGCACCCGTGGCGATGATGACCGTCCGGGCCCGGAAGGTGTTCCCGGCGTCATCCTCCAGCGTGAACGGCCGCCGCGACAGGTCGGCCCGGACGATGGTCGCCGGTCGCAGTTCCGCGCCAAACCGGGCGGCCTGCTTGCGGAACAGCTCCATCATCTCCGGGCCCATGATGCCGTCGGGAAAGCCGGGGAAGTTCTCCACCTCGGTGGTGATGGTCAACTGGCCGCCCGGCTGCACGCCCTCAAACACCAGCGGCCGGAGATTGGCCCGGGCGGCATACAGGGCGGCGGTCAGGCCGGCCGGTCCCGATCCGATGATGATCACGTCGTGGGTGGCGGGTTCGGCCATGAATGGTTCCTCCTTGTCATCGGATCCGCGCTCGGTCATTTTTACCACACCCGGCGGTGGGCGGCGGTTCACGCACCGGCCGCGATTAACTGCGTTGCCGAAGAAGTGACAGAATGGCGGCCGCTTCCGCCGGCGACGCGCACAAGGGAGTTCCATCCGGAAACTCCTGCGGATCCCCAAAGCCCCACAGGCAGGCGATGAAGCCCGTGCCCGCCGCGCGCGCGGCGTCCAGGTCGCGCCGGCGGTCGCCCAGGTAGATCGCCTCCGAAGCGAGGACGGCCTGGTGCTCCAGCATCATGCCCAGGAGTTCGGCCTTGTCGCCGTCGGGCGCGTCGTCGCTGCACACCGCCAGGGCGAACCGTTCGTGCAGGTTGAAGTAATCCAAAAACGCCATGAGATACGGCCGGCCGCAGTTGCTGGCCACGGCGCAGCGGACGGGTGTGTCCGCAAGCGCATCCAGCAGCGGCCGGATGCCGGCCGGCATCCGCGCCTCGCCCGCCTCGATGAGCGCCACCTCCTCTTCCTGGACCAGCACCTGAAAGCGTCGCCAGCCGGACTCGTCAAGGTCCAGTCCCATCCCGCGGACGTATTCCCGGTTGGGCACGCCCATCAGGGCATGGATCCGTTCCGGCGGCGGTCCGACCAGCGGCCGGCCGGTCTCGTCGGACAGGCGCCGCACCGCGCGTTCCACCGCCGCCACCACCAGGTCGCCCGAGTCGAAGAGCACGCCGTCGAGGTCGAAGATCACCAGTTCAAGGGACATGGCCACATCCTGATATACAGCCGGCTGAAGGCGTTATCCGCGCTTCCGGGAAAACCGGACGACGCGTTGAGACCAGTACCGGGAGCGGCGCCGCGCGACCGGCTACCGCTGCGCGGCGCGGAGCCGGTCCAGGGCCCGGCGCAGGCTGGCGTTGGCCCGGGCGTAGTCGATGTCGGGACGGCCCGACATGATGCGGTCCCGGGCCCGCTGGCGGGAACTGTCCGCGCGGTCCACGTCGATCTCCGCGTCTCGTTCGGCCACGTCGGCCAGCACCGCGATGTCGGCGCCGGACACCTCGACAAAGCCGCCGGAACAGAAGAAGCGGACGGTGTCGCCGTTCTCGTCCACGGCGGCGACCACCCCCGCGCCCAGCTTGGAGACCAGCAGGGCGTGTCCCGGCAGCGCGCCCACCTCGCCGTCGGGTCCCGGAAAGGTGACGCTGCGGATGAAACCCGAGAACAGCGTTTTCTCAGGGGTAAGCACTTCCAGGTAAAGGGTCGGTGCGGACATGGCGTGCTGCCGTTCTCCTGCGGAAATCAATCGGACGACTTGGCGATGGCTTCGGCTTTCTCGAGCACTTCCTCGATGCCACCCACCATGAAGAACGCCTGCTCCGGAATGTCATCGTACTTGCCGTCGCAGAGTTCCCGGAAGCCGGCCACGGTGTCCTCCACGGGCACGTACTTGCCGGGGATGCCGGTGAACTCCTCAGCGACAAAAAAGGGCTGCGACAGGAACTTCTGAATCTTGCGGGCCCGGCTCACCACCAGTTTGTCATCGTCACTGAGCTCGTCGATGCCCAGGATGGCGATGATGTCCTGCAGTTCCTTGTAGCGTTGCAGCACCTGCTGCACCGCCCGGGTGGTCCGGTAGTGCTCCTCGCCGATGACCCGCGGATCCAGGATCCGGGAGGTGGACGCCAGCGGGTCCACCGCCGGGTAGATGCCCATCTCCACGATGGCGCGGTCCAGGTTGGTGGTGGCATCCAGGTGGGTGAAGGTGGTCGCCGGCGCCGGGTCGGTGTAATCGTCAGCGGGCACGTAGATGGCCTGGATCGACGTGATGGACCCCTTGCTGGTGGTGGTGATGCGCTCCTGGAGCTCGCCCATCTCAGTGGCCAGGTTGGGCTGATAGCCCACCGCCGAGGGCATCCGGCCCAGCAGCGCCGACACTTCGGAGCCCGCCTGGGTGAAGCGGAAGATGTTGTCGATAAACAGGAGCACGTCCTGCCCCTCGACATCGCGGAAGTACTCGGCCACGGTGAGAGCGGTCAGCGCCACTCGCAAGCGGGCGCCGGGTGGTTCGGTCATCTGGCCGTAGACGAGGGCGGCCTTGTCGATGACACCCGACTCCTTCATCTCGAGCCACAGATCATTTCCCTCGCGGGTCCGCTCGCCCACTCCGGCGAAGACGGAATAACCGCCGTGCTGTTTGGCAATGCGGTGAATCAACTCCATGATGATGACGGTCTTGCCCACGCCAGCACCGCCGAACAGGCCGATCTTGCCGCCTTTCGGGAACGGCTCGATCAGGTCGATGACCTTGATGCCGGTTTCCAGCATCTCCGTGGCGACGCTTTGGTCGACGAACTCGGGCGCGGGCCGGTGGATCGGATAGCGGACGTCGGAGGTGATGGGCCCGCCCTTGTCCACGGGCTCACCGAGTACGTTCATCACCCGGCCCAGGGTATTGGGACCCACCGGGACAGTGATGCCCTCATCGAGGTCGATGGCCTTCATTCCGCGGACCAATCCTTCGGTGGGCTCCATCGCCACGCAGCGCACCCGGCCCTCGCCGAGGTGCTGCTGGACCTCGGTGGTGATGTCGATGGGCGCCGCCACGTCGAAGCCTTCGCTGACGATGCGCACCGCGTTATAGATCGGCGGGATGCTCGTCTCGGGGAACGCGCAATCCACCACCGGCCCGATGATCTGTACCACTTTCCCTACGTTCATGCTCGTCTCCCTGTCGATTCGAATTGCTCCAGGCAGCGGCCGGCGGCGGCGCTCAACTCAGCGCCGCGGCGCCGCTGACGATCTCGATGATCTCCTTCGTGATGGCCGCCTGGCGGATCCGATTCCGTGTCAGGATCAGCCGGTCGATCATCTCGCCGGCGTTCCGCGTGGCCGCGTCCATGGCGGTCATCCGGGCGCTTTGCTCGCTGGCCACCGATTCCACCAGCGCCCGGTAGACCTGGATGATCACGTGCTGCGGGAAGAGATCGCGGTAGATCACCTCCCGCGGCTGGTCGTAGATGTAGTCGACGCCGGCGGGGAAGGCCCCCGCGGCCGGCAGTTCGAAGCCCAGGTCGACAATGGGGAGCAACGGTTCCACCGTGATGTCCTGCTGCGCCGCCGACCTGAACTGGTTGTAGACCAGGAAGACCTTGTCCGCCGCGCCCGCGACGAAACGTTCCATCAGCGGTCCGGCCACCTGCCGTGCCAGCTCCAGGTCCACGAACGACAGGCGGTCCACGTAGAAGGACAGGATGTTATACTTGCGCCGGCTGAAGTGCTCGTACGCCTTCTTGCCCACGACATCCAGGACGATCTGGGCGCCGGGCGACCGGTCCATGAAGGCGTAGGCGGCCTTGAAGATGTTCGTGTTGAATCCCCCACACAGACCCTTGTCGCCGGAGATCACGAGCAGCAGGATCTTCGCCTCGCCCCGGGGCTGGAGCAACGGATGGGACCGGTCGGGGTGGCGCAGCGCCAGGTGCTGGATGAGCTGGAGCATCCGGCGGGCGTACGGCCGCGCCGTCAGGACTCGCTGCTGCGCCTTTTTCAGCTTCGCCGCCGCGACGAACTTCATCGCTTTGGTGATTTGCTGCGTGTTGCGGACGCTGTGGATGCGCCGGCGGATGTCCAACAGGTTCGCCATCGGGCTCGACCTCAGGATTGGCTGGCCGCGGCGCGCTGTTCCATGAACAGCTTTTTGAACTCCGTGACCGCTTCTTTGAGTTCTTCCATCAACTCGGCGTCCAGGCTCTTCTTCCGGCTGATTTTGGCCATCAGCCCGCCGCAGCGGGCATTCAGATGCTCATAGAGCGCCTCTTCAAAGACGCTCACCTGATCCAGCGGCACGTCGTCCAGGTGGCCCGTGGTGCCGGCATAGATGATGACCACCTGTTGTTCCACCGACAGCGGGTGATACAATCCCTGCTTGAGCAATTCCATGAGCCGCGCCCCCCGATTGAGCTGGGCCTTCGTGGCCTTGTCCAGGTCCGAGCCGAACTGGGCAAACGCCTGCAGCTCGCGATACTGCGCCAGATCCAGCCGGAGCCGACCGGCAACCTGCTTCATCGCCTTGATCTGGGCGGAGCCGCCGACGCGGGACACGGAGTTGCCCGCGTTGATGGCCGGTCGGAAGCCGCTGTGGAACAGGTCCGTCTCCAGGTAGATCTGGCCGTCGGTGATGGAGATGACGTTGGTCGGGATATAGGCCGAAATGTCGCCGGCCTGAGTCTCGATGATGGGCAGTGCGGTGAGCGAGCCGCCGCCGAACTCGTCGTTGAGCTTGGCCGCCCGCTCCAGCAGGCGGGAGTGGAGGTAGAAGACGTCGCCCGGAAACGCCTCGCGCCCAGGCGGCCGCCGCAACAGCAGCGAGATCTCCCGGTACGCGGCGGCGTGCTTTGACAAGTCATCGTAAATCACCAGCGCATGCTGGCCCCGATCACGGAAGTACTCGCCGATGGCGCAGCCGGAATAGGGCGCCAGGTACTGCATGGGCGCCGGGTCGCTGGCGGCGGCCACCAGTATGACGGTCCGCTCGAGTGCGCCGTGTTTTTGCAGGGTGTCCACCACCCGGGCCACCGTGGACTGCTTCTGCCCGATGGCCACGTAGATCGAGATGACTCCGGTGTCCTTCTGGTTGATGATGGCGTCCACGGCGATGGCCGTCTTGCCGGTCTGGCGGTCGCCGATGATCAGCTCACGCTGGCCGCGGCCGATGGGGATCATGGAGTCGATGGCCTTGATGCCGGTCTGGAGCGGCTCCTTGACGGGCCGCCGGTCCACGACCCCGGGCGCCAGGCGCTCGACGGGATTGAACAGGTCGGTGACGATGGGGCCCTTGCCATCGACGGGCCGCCCCAGCGCGTCCACCACCCGGCCCACCATGGCTTCGCCCACCGGCACGGACATGATCCGCCCGGTGCGCTTGACGGTATCCCCCTCCTTGACCGCGAAGGCCTCGCCCAGCAAGACCGCGCCGACGTTGTCCTCCTCCAGGTTCATGGCGAGGCCGAACACGTCGTGGGGAAACTCCAGCAGCTCGCCGTACATGGCCTTGTCGAGGCCGTAGATGCGGGCGATGCCGTCACCCACGCTGATCACGCTGCCCACCTCGGCCACGTCCACCGCGGTATCGAAGCCCTTGATGGCGTCCTTGATGAAGCGGGTGATTTCGTCAGCTTTGAATTCCATGGCTATCGGTTCTCCGTTGCGTTTGGATCGTCCACGATCAGGGCCCGGCCAGCCGGCGCTTGAGCCGGTCAAGCTGGCTCCGGACGCTGCCGTCGTACACGGTGCCGCCCACCTGGACCCGCAGGCCGCCGATCAGCGCGGGGTCCACCGCCGCCTCCACCGCCACGTTCCGGTCGAGGATCCGGCGCAAGTCCGCAGCCAGGCGGTCGCGCCGCGCCGGTTCCAGCGCCCGGGCGGTGGCCACGCGGGCCCGCACCACGCCGCTCAGGGCATCGGCCTCCTCGTCGAACATCTCACCGATGGCGTCGACGTGCACGATGCGGTGGTGCTCCACCAGCACCCGCAGAAACCGGGCGAAATAATCCTGAAAACCGAAACGGCGCGACAGGTCGTCCACGATCGCCTGCTTCGCTTCCTGGGGCACCACCGGATTGCGCATGGCCGCGAGGAACTCCGGCACGCTCCGGCTGACAACCAGCAGTCCGCGAAAATCGTGGCGGATGGCGTCGGTAACGCCGTTCTCGCGCGCCACTTCCGCCAGGGAGCGGGCATATCGTCTCATAATCGATTTCCGGATCACCGTTTGTCTCCCATTTGAGTCAGGAAGCGCTCGACTAACCGTTCCTCGGCTTCCGGCGTCATCTCGCGCCGGAGGATCTCCTCGGCCGTCCGGCCGGCCTCTTCGGCGACGAAGCGGCGCAGTTCGCTCATGGCCTGCTGCTTCATGGTCTCGATTTCTGTCTGGCCGCGCGTCTGGATCCGGACGGCCTCGACCTCGGCCTGCTGGAGGATCCGCTCGCTCTCCGCCACCGCGTCCGCCTTCGCCTGCTCCTTGATTTCGCGGATTTCATCGTCCAGCGCCAGCAGCCGCTCCTCCATCAGGTTGAGCTTCCGCAGAGCGTCGATCCGCGCCGCCTCGGCATCGGCCAGCTGTCGCTGGATCTCCTGGGTGCGGCCGCGGAAGAATTTACGCAGCGGCGCCCACAGCAGGTAGACCAGCACTCCGACCACTACCAAAAAATTGAAGATCTTGCCCGCCTCGAGAACCTCGTGGCTGAAGGAACTCGGAAAGTCGGCCGCGCGGACCGCACTCCCCGGGCCGGCCACAGCCAGGAGAACCCAGGTGAGCGTCAGGATCAGCCGGCGGGGGGCGCTCATGACGGCCTCCCGCCGCCGAGGATCCGGGCGGAGATGAGCCGGGCGAATTCCTGGATCTCGTCGGCGAGCGAACGGCGCAGGTCGGCCCGCTGGGCGTCGATTTCGGCCGTCGCCGCCTCCACGCGGCCGCGCGTCTCGGCGTTGGCCGCGGCCAGCCGCTGCGCCTGGCGCTCCAGCGCCTCGCGCCGGACGGCGTCCATCTGGCCGTAGCCCTCCTGCCGGGCGGCCTTGATCCCCTGCTCGTACCGCTGGAGCAGCGCCTCGTACTCCTCGAGCGATTTCGCCGCCGCGGCCCGCTTGCCATCGGTGCGCGCCTCGCGCTCCTTCAGCACGGCCATGAGCGGCCGATACAACAGCCGGCTCATGACAAAATGAAAGAGAATGAATACGAGCGCCACCAGCGCGACGGAAGGATTCAGAGTCAACGCCTCGGTGGCACTGCTGAGCAGATACATGCGCGATCAACCCCGGCGCCCGTAGATTGGAGCTAACACACGGACTCGAAAGAGCTTTTTGAATATCATCGAACCGCAATAATGTCAAGCCGATTCCTCGCCGATCCGGCCGGCGGCACGCCGTTTTGCCGCGGCGACTCGGATGCGGCCCGAACAACCGCGGATTCATTTACCGTTGCGCCTTCCCTGAACAACCTGATATGATTGCAGCACTCAATCGGCCGCAAGGACATGGCATGGAAGACCGGGGGTCGCTGCAGTACTGGAAAGCGGCGCTGAATGCCGCCAAGATCATGTCCGAAGGAAATTTTACCGCGTCGGAATCGGAATTCGCCGACTTGTGCATGGAGCAGCTTCGCCGATCCGGCGCCACTGACGTCGTCCCGGCAGCCGACGCCGCCCTGGAGCAGAGCCTCAAGGAGATCGCCCGTCAGCTCTTGCGCTTCTTCGTCGAGATCTCGCTGGACGCCGAGCAGGAATCCCGCTTCAACGAGATCATGGCCGAACTGCTCCAGTGTCGCACCGTCGACGACTACGACGAATTCAAGATCTCCCTGAACCTGTTCCTGAATTTCTTCCGCAAGACGCTTTCCGAACTGGAGGAGGACCGGACCCAGCTCGAGGCGTTCCTGACGGATCTGAGCGCCTCGATTCTGACCCTGCACAACACGGGCAAGAGTTTCCTCCAGATCCTGGAGGAATTCCGCAACAAGCTGGAGGGATTGGACAGCACCCAGAAAATGGAGGTCATCCAGGAGCACCTGGTGGCCCTCTCCGAACACATCAAGGGGCAGGGCGCCGAGCTGTACGGGAGTCTCGTGGAGACCAACCACCGCATCGGGCGGCTCCGCCAGCAGCTGGAGAAGATCCGGGTCAAGGACGGCGCCGCGCAGCCCCGCCAGTTGCTCGACAGCCAGGCCTTCCGCGACAAGTTCCGCATGGTGCTCCAGAACACCCGGCTGCAGCGCGACAACGTTACGCTCGTGCTCCTGCGGGTGCAGAACCTGTCCGACCTGGAACATCAAATCGGCCGCGAGATGTCGCTTCGGGTGCTCAAGCACCTCGTGGCCACCTGTTGCCAGAACCTCCACCGCAACGACCTCATCAGCCGGCTGGAGCACGAGACGCTGGCCATCCTGCTGCTGAACATGTCTATCGCCAACGCCCGCACGTTCGGCGAACAGCTCTTGGCCGCGGTCCAAAAACTCAAGTTCCGCACCCAGGGCGGCGCCCACCAGCTGGCCGTCCGCTGCGGCATCTCCTGCTGCCGGATGCACGACACCACCGAGACCATCATCCGCAAGGCGGTGCTGGCGCTTGAAATCGGCACCATGAACGACGCCTCCCTGATCACCGAAAACGAGATCCCCCCGGACCTGCTGGAAACCATCTACGCGATCTATTGAGTGAGACACGGACGGCGTGACGGCTCGCCTGCCGATTCACCCGTTTACTGATCGACTCTGATCGGGATGCCGGCAACAGTCGGGGTGTTCGTTTCAGCGATGCAACTCGACGACGTCGCCGTCCGCGAGGACGTGGTCGCGGTTGATCCGTTGCCCGTCGAAGGCGTGCTTCCCCCACACCCTGGCAAACGCCAGGTGGTCCACAAAGTCGTGGTGAACCATCTGGCAGAGGTCCAGGACGGTGCTGCCGATTTTCAGCACATAGGGCCGCCCCTGATCCGGCGGCTTGCCGGGCTGCTTCGTGTAGACGCGGATGATGCGCAACAGTTCGAAGATCTCATCTCTGAGCGCTTCGAGTCCCTCGCTCGTCTCCGCCGACACCCGGCGCACGGCGAACCGGCCGCCAAACAGCTCCTCGACCACCGCGGCGTTATCCCCGGCGCCCGCCAGATCCATCTTGTTCAGGAGCAGCAGCGACAGCACCACCGTCCCGCCGCGGGGCAGCTCGCCGACGGGCGTCGCGAGGAACACTTTTTGTTCAGCCATGAGCGCGGCGGCGTCCTCGATCTCCTCCAGCACGCCGGGGCTGGCCTGATCCGCCACCACCAGCAGCAGGTCGGCGCTGCGGACCACGCTCATCACCCACGGCTCCATGTACTGTCGGCTCAGCGCGGGCAGGTCGATGAGCTGGAACTGGATGTCCTGCCACTCGATCATCCCCTGTTGCGGCTCGCGGGTGGTGAAGGCGTAGGGCGCCACTTCCGGCTCCGCGCGGGTGAGCGCCTTGAGCAGGGCGGACTTGCCGGCGTTGGGCGGGCCGGCCAGGACCACCCGGCCGGCGCCCTCGCGCGGGATGTTGGCCGGGTCCAGCCGCTTCGGCCCTTTCTTCGGCTGCTGCTCCTTGCGGGCCTGTGACAGCTTCTTCTTGATCTCCGCCTGAAGCTTCTCGGTGCCCTTGTGCTTGGGGAGCGTGGCCCACATGTCCTCGAGCGCGCTGAGCCGCTCGGCGGGCGTCGCCGCCTGCTTGTAGCGCTGCTCAGCGTCCAGATACTGGGGCGTCAGGTTGGCCGGCATCTCACGGATACCAACACATGTGGTGTCAGCGAATCGATGATATTATAACTGTTTCGGCACCCACTTCAACGCTCAAGCCGAGTTAAACGTTTTTCGATAATCACCGTCGGAGGACGCATGGAGAGCTGGCGCGGCGCACTGCTGGGATTGGCCAGCGGCGCATTCTGCCTAACCGCTTGCGTGCCCGTGCTGCTGCCCTATCTCGTGGGCGAGGGGCAGCGGCTGAGAAAGAACACCATCATCCTGCTGAGCTTCCTGGGCGGCCGGCTGCTGGGCTATCTCGCCTTCGGTCTGCTCGCCTGGATCTTCGGCCTGGCCCTGCCGGCGGCGCTGCCCGGACGCCTCCGCTGGGCCGGCGCCGTCTACATTGTGCTGGGCCTGCTCCTGGCGGCATACGGCTTCCGGCCGCCCAGGACCGAACCCTGCCTGTTGCCGACCGCCGCCGGTCCCGCCCGTCGCCTGGCCGAGCGCCGGCCCGCCCTGCTCCCGCCGCTGCTGGGTTTGCTGACGGGGCTCAACCTGTGTCCCCCGTTCCTGCTGGCGTTCACCGAGGCGGCCGCCTCCGGCACGCTGGCCGGGAGTCTCCTGTTCTTCCTCACCTTTTTCGCCGCGACTTCGCTGTTCTTCATCCCGCTGCCGCTGCTCGGCACGCTCGGCCGGCATCCCGCAATCCGCACGGTCGGCCGACTGGCCGCCGGCGTGGTGGGTGTTTACTATGTCTATCTTGGCGTGACGATGATTTCGTGACGTTCCGGTCAAGATCCTTTCATGTTGCCAGCGGTGAACAATCGGTCAAGGTTTGGCGTAATTAGATAAACAAATCCATTGCGGTTATGCGGGAGGTTTGACATCGCCATGACTTCCACTGCTGAGGAGAAAACGCCGGGGTCCGTGCCATTCCGCAGCCGCGGCAAGGCGCTGCTGCTCACCCTGCCGGTGATGCTGCTCACCTTCGTGCTGCTCATGGGCGGCCCCACCATGCCCCGTTCACCGATCAAGTTGGCCGCCGTGCTCGCGACGTACGTGTTGATCAACGTCCTCTTCTACCTGATGATGCGGACGGGCCGCACCGACCGTTACCGGGCCGTGCTGTTCGTGACCATGGCGGTGACGTTCGTCATCAGCTTCATCGCCAATCTCATCGAGGTGCGCGGCAGCATGGCCCTGTCCACGTCGGACATGGCCGCGGGCGAGACGCCGTTCTGCCACATGGTGATCCCCATGACCATCATCCCGGCGGCGCTCACCAAAACCATCATCTTTCCCGGTCACATGCTGGGCGGCTTCGCCCCGGTGGCGGGGATGCTGGTGTTGTGGCTCGGTGTGTCCCTCGCCCTCGGCCGGGGCTTCTGCAGCTGGGGCTGTTTTTTCGGCGGGCTGGAGGACGGCTTCTCCCGGATTCTGCGACGGCCGGTAATCCGCAAGATCGCGCCCTACTGGTCGTATCTGCCGTTTGCCGTCCTGGCGGTTGTCGCGATCTTCTCCGCCCTCACCTTGTCGCCCACGTATTGTGAATGGCTGTGCCCGTTCAAGACGGTGACCGAGTACGTCGAAGTCACGTCTACGCGCACGGCGATCCAGGCGGTGATTTTCATCTCGCTGTTTGCCGGGCTGGTGGTCGTGCTGCCCACACTGACCAAAAAACGCACGCAATGCGGGCTGTTCTGCCCCATGGGCGCCTTTCAGTCGGTGACGAACAAGATCGACCCGTTCACCATCCGCATCGACCGAACCCGCTGCACCGATTGCCAGCGCTGCGTCCAGGCCTGCCCGACATTCTCGCTCGACAAGGCGTCAATCGCGGCGGGCGCCCCGAAGATCACCTGCTGCAAATGCGGCAAATGCATCGACGCCTGCGCCAAGGGCGCCATCGGTTTCCATGTCAAGGGAACCGCGTCCCCGCCCGAGCGGGCCCGGCTGCTGTTTCTCTACCCGGCGTTCATTTTCCTGGCCACTATCGGCGGCGGCATGATTGTGGACGGGCTCCACCGGATCCTGCTGCTGGTCACCACCGGCCGGATGATCCAGTGAGAACGAGAGGAGGATCACGATGCACAAACGCTTTCGCGCCATCCTGGGCTACACCTGGGCCGTCGCCGCTCTCTTCATCGTTTTGGCCACGTTCTTTGGGATGAACAATTGGGCGCAACTGCTTGTGGACACCACCGGCCTGAAGATCAATCCCTGGTACGACGGCGGCGAGGTGACGCAGACGATCCTGCGCGTCGGCTACCAGACCCAGATCCATCAACCGGTGTTTGACGCGCTGATCGGAGAGCAGGACGAAGGATTCGTCCAAGTCACCTGGGTGCCCGCCGAGGGGCAGACTCTGCCGGAGCGACTCTCCGACGCCATCGATGTGAACGGCGATAACCGGCCCGATTTCGAATTGGATCTGAACACTCGGACGAACACCGTCGCGCTCAAGAAACACCAGCCCTGGGTGCTGTCGGTGGGCGAGGTGCTCAAGCCCCACGACAAGCGGGCGGTGCGGGTGGCGCTGAAGAATTTTCACTGAGACGAAAACGGGTTCGGGGTTCGGCGTTCGGGGTTCGGCGTTCGGGGTTCAGAACTCGCCCCCTCCCGATTCACCCATTCACCGATTCACCGATTCACCATTCACCCATTCACCGGTTCACCATTAGATTAAGGTGCTCCGGTGGCAATGGTGCCGGATACCCACTCCAGGTTGGCCCGCGCCGCCAGATAGTCGTGTTTGGCGCGGGACAGGTTGATCTTGGCCTGCAGCACGTTGAGCTGGGCATCATCCACGTCAAGACGGGTCTTGACACCGAACTCGAATCCTTTTTCCGCCATCGCCAGAAGGCGTTCCGCCTGGGTGACCGTTCCGCCGAGCGCCCGAATGATTTCACCAGCCTCCTGGACGTTGTCCACCGCCTGGCGCACCTGCAGGGCGATGGAGTCCACGAGCTTGGCCTGCTCGATGCGCAGCGTCTCCAGGTCGCTGCGGGCCTGCATCACCTTTCCCTTCGTACGTCCGCCATCGAAAACGGGGAACGTCAGGTAGACGCCCACCGAATAGGCCAGTCCGTCCGCCTGCCCTTCGCCAATGGTCTGGCTGCGCCAGCCGGCGCCGCCCCGAAAATCCACCCGCGGCTTGTCGCCCGCGCCGTAGATCTTGACCAGTTCCTTGGCGATGTTGGCCTGGTGGCCCAGTTCGGAGATCTCCGGGCGGTGTTGCAGCGCGATCTCGAGCACCGGGGCGTAGGCCGGATAGGCGCCCACCGGCGCCTCGAGTGTTCCGATTACATCCACGGACTGTCCCTCCAGGCCCAGCAGGAAGCGCAACTGCTCCCGGGAAATCCGGACGGCGTTTTCCGCCCGGATGACCGCCGGCCGCGAGTTTTCGAGGTCCACTTCCGCCGCGAGCACGTCGTAATCGGTGGCCAGGCCGGCGTCGAATTTGCGGGTGGCCTCGTCGAGGTGGCGCTGCTTCATGGCCACGTTTTCCAGGGCCAGGGCATGCAGCTCGCGGGCCAGCAGCACGGCGTAGAACGCTGTCGTGACATCCCGGGCGACCGCCTGCTGGTAGATGACAAGCTGGTCCTCCGCGTCGGCCAGCCCCTCCTTGGCGGCCCGGATGGCCGCCCCCACCTGGCCCCAGGTGTAGATCGCCTGGGACACGCCCGCCTCGGCCGTGTAGAGATTGCGGGTCACGTCGAAGTCGAACTCCTCGAGAAAGCCCCCCCCAAAGGCCTTCTGGCTCTCGTCGCTGTCGCGGGAAGCCGATGAGGTCACCGTCACCTGGGGCATCGCCGCCGCCCGCTCCTCGAGGTACCGCCCCATAACCTTCCGGCGGAATTCTTTGGCTTTCTGAATATCCTTGTTTTCGTCGGCGGCTATGCGGAGCGCTTCGTCCAGCGTGAGGACGCGCGCGGCCGGCGTTCCGCCCGCAGTCTGCGCCGGCAGCGGCGCGGCCAGCAGCAGCGCCGCCAGCGCCGCGGCGGCGACGGCCCGGAGCCGCGTGATGAATTGAGTTGTGTGTTGTCTGTCTGCGATCCTGCTCATGATCTGTTCTCTTTGCATGATTGAAAACTGGGATGGCAACCTTCCGCTCATGACACCGTCTCCTCGGCCGCAGCTTCGGGGTCAACCCGCTCGGCCTCCGGATCGTGAACCGGAGTTCGCCGGCGACGGCCGAGCCAGGCCGCGACATCGTCCAGGAGGGTGTACACCACCGGCACCACCAGCAGGGTCAGGAAGGTGGAGGTGATGAGACCGCCGATGATGGCGCGGGCCATGGGCGCCCGCATCTCGGCGCCGGACCCGATGGCGAATGCCAGCGGCAACATGCCGAAGATCATGGCCAGAGTGGTCATCATGATGGGGCGCAGGCGAGTCCGGCCAGCCAGGATCAGCGCCTCACGGCGGCTCAGCCCCTCCGCCCGCAGAGTCTTGGCGAAGTCCACCAGCAGGATGGCGTTCTTGGTGACGAGGCCCATGAGCATGATGAGCCCGATGAGCGACATGATGTTGACCGTGTCGCCGGTGAGGAACAGCATGCCCGCCATACCGACGATGGACAAGGGGAGCGACAGCATGATGGCCAGCGGATCGATGAACGACTCGAACTGCGCGGCCAGGATGAGGTACACCAGGAGCACCGCCAGCAGGAGCGCCTCGGCCATGTAGCCGAACGACTCCACCATGATTTCGTTCTCGCCGCCGAACACCACCCGGTAGCCGGGCGGCAGGTCCAGCTTGGCTGCTTCGGCGTCGATTTGTTGCACTGCCGTGCCCAGCGGCAGGTTATCCATGTTCGCCGAAAAGACCACCTCGCGGCTCAGGTCCTGCCGGTTGATCTCGGAGGGCGTCGTGCTCATCTCATAGCGGACGAGGCTCAGCAGCGGCACCAGGACGGGCAGCCCCTCGGGCGTGCGGACCGTCACCTTGAGTTGCTGGACCTGGCCGGGGTCGCGCCGCAACTCCAACGGCAGGCGCACCCGGACGTCCACCGCGTCCCCGTCCTCGTCCTCGTAGGTGGACACCACCTGCCCGCCCACCAGCGCCCCGACGGTGCGCACCACGTCCATGGTCATGACGCCGGTGGCCAGCGCCTGCTCGCGGTCCACGATGAGCTTGTACTCGGGGATCTCCTGCTCCAGGCTGACTTCCTGATCGACGACCCCGGCGATGGAGTAGGTGGCCTCCTTCAACCGCAGCGCGTGCTGCTTGAGCAGATCCAGGTCCTCGCCGCGGATGCTCACCAGGAGCGGCTTGCGGGAGTCCATGTTGCCCGGCTCGGCGAACGACGGCACGATCCCCGCCACGTGTTGCAGCCGCTCCCGGACCGCCCGCTGGAGCAGGAACTGGTTCCGGCTCCGGGCGTCCCGCTCCACCAGCTTCACGTACACGCTGGCGTCGCGGACGGTGCCCCAGTCCCCCGCCCCGATGGTCGCGTAAGTATGCCTGACCTCCGGGAATTCACCCAGGACCTGCAGCACCGACACCACGCGGTTGCGGGTTTCGGCGACGGACGCGTTGGGCGCCGTCTTGAAATTGATCTGGAACTCCGCCTGGTCGTACGGCGGGAGGAAGGCCGTCTCCAGCATGCCGAACATGCCCAGGCCGCCCACGAACGCCACGATAGCCAGCAGCACGATGGTCTTGCGGTGATCCAGCGCCCAGCCGACCAGCACCCGGTAGCCGTCGGCGGACCGGTCGAACCAGCCGTTGAAGCGGTCCAGAATCCGAGCGATCAGATGCCGCTTCCCCTTCCGCTCCACGTCCGGGTCGTACCAGCGTGACGAGAGCATCGGGTCCAGGGTGAACGACACGAACAAACTCACGAGCACGGCGAAGGTCACGGTGATTCCGAAGTGGAAGAAAAACCGCCCGATGATTCCCTTCATGAACGCCACCGGGACGAACACAGCCACGATGGAGAACGTGGTGGCCATCACCGCCAGCCCGATTTCGCTCGTGCCGTTGCGGGCGGCGGTGAAGTGGTCCTCGCCCCGCTCCAGGTGGCGGACGATGTTCTCCCGGACGACGATGGCATCATCGATGAGCAGTCCGATGGCCAGCGACAGCGCCATCAGTGTCATCATGTTGAGCGTCATCCCCATGAAGTTCATGACAATGAACGAGGAGATGACCGAGATAGGCAGGGTCAGACCGGTGATCACCGTGGAGCGCCAGGAGTTCAGAAACAGGAACACGATGAACACCGTCAGCAGGCCGCCGAGAATCATCGTCTCCTGGACATCCCTGACTGAATCGCGGATGAAGATGGAGCCGTCGCGGATCAGTTCCAGCGTGGTGCCGGCCGGCATTTCTTTCTGCAACTGGACCACCTCGGCCTTGACCGTGTCTACGACCTCCACGGTGTTGGCGCCCGACTGCTTCAGGATGTCCAGGGCCACCGCCGGCACGCCGTTGATGAGCGCCAGCGAGCGCTGCTCCTGGACGCTGTCCTCAACCCGAGCCACTTCAGACAAGGTGATGGGCCGCCCGTTGCGCTGGGCGATGACCATCCGGTTGAACGTTTCGACATCCTTCGGCTTGCCGGCGATGCGCAGGGGAAACTCCGTCCCGTTCCGGTTGATCCGTCCCAGCGGCGTGTTGACATTCTCCGACTGGAGGCCGAGCACCACTTCGTCCACGCCCATCCCCAACGCTTCCAGACGGACGGGATCGAGCTGGATGGCGACCTCGCGTTCCGACTCGCCCACCATGTCCACCTTGCCCACGCCGGAGATGTTCTCCAGGCGCCGCTTGACTTTCTTGTCCACCAGTGTCGTCAGCGCCTGGGGCGACAGCCGCTCCGAGCGAATAGCCACCGACACGATGGGCACCGCCGCAAAATCCAGCTTGTTGATGATGGGCTCCTCGATCCCCTGGGGCAGCTCGCCGCGGACGGCGCCGATTTTGGACCGAGCCTCCTGCGAGGCGTCGTTGATCTTGACCCCCAGTTCGAACTCCACCACCACCGTGGACACCCCCTCGCGGGACGTCGAGGTGACGTGCTTGACGCCGGAGATGGGGTTGACCGCTTCCTCGACACGCTTCGTCACCTCCCGCTCCACCGTCTCGGGCGACGCGCCGGGAAACACCGTGACGATGGAGAGCACCGGAATCTCCACGTCGGGGAACATGTCGATGGCCAGCCGACGGTACGAAAAAATTCCCAGGGTAACCAGGGCCAGCATCATGACCGCGGCGAACACGGGTCGTTTGATGGAGAGGTTGGACAACAGCATCGCAGTCCCTCCTCACTTACCGGCCGACCTGGATGCGGTCGCCATCTTTCAGGTTGAAGGCGCCCCGCACCACCACCTGGCTGCCGAGGTCGAGCCCGGCGAGAATCTCGACGTTGTCGCCGGCGACGGCGCCGGTCTGCACCGGACGGCGACGGGCGATTTCGCCTTCGATCTCGAACACATCCGCCCTGCCCGCGGCGACATCCCAACCCTGCAGCGCCTCGCGCGGCAGCTGCCGGACATCTTCCCGGTGGCCGGTGACGATGCGTCCCTTGGCAAACAGGCCGCCCTTGAGCACCTCCGGTTCATTGCGCACCTCGGCGATCACGCGGACGGAGCGGTCGGCCACCGAGACCGCCGGATTGATGTACTTCACCTCGCCGGTGAACGTCCGGCCAGGCACCGCGTCAGTGGCGAACGTCAGCGGCTGCCCCAGCCGCAGCTCGCTGAGCCGCGCTTCAGGCACCGTCACCGTGAGCTCCAGGCGGCGATTGTCCACGATCTGGAACATCACCTTCGGCGAGCCCATCTCACCGGCCAGATCGCCGACGTTGACACCGCGGAAGGCCACCGTACCGTTCATCGGCGCGCGGATGATTGCCTTGTCCAGGCGGGTCTGGGTATGCCGCACGTCATCCTCGGCCAGTCGCAACTGCGCCTTGGCCGCGGCCACCTGGGCCTCGGCGGCGTCGCGGGCGCTGTGGGCGTCGTCCACGGCCTGCTGCGTGACCAGGCCGTGCAGCTTGATGTTGGTCAGCCGGGCCAGTTCGCGCTCGGCGCGGCTCAGCGCCACCTCCGCCTGGAGGACGTTTGCCTGCGCGGCTGCCACAGCGGCCTGGGCCTTCCGGAGCATGACCTCGCCCTCGCGCGTGTCCAGCCGCGCCAGCGGCTGCCCCTGCCGCACGCGCACCCATTCGGTCACGTACACCTCGGTGACGATACCCGTGTATTCGGACTTGACGTCGGTCTGGAATTTCGGCGCCAGCGTGCCCACCACGTCGATGCCCTCCTCCAGTGTTTCGGCTGAGAGGGTCACCACGTCAACGGCCACCGCCGGCCGGCCCGCCGCCGGCGGCTGGTCGGCGTCGAGTTTGGCACAGCCGGCCGCGACCAACAGCAGAGCGGCCGTGCACACACAGAGGGTGATTCGGCAGGTCATGAGTCTTCTCCTTGCGAGGTGGATTCAACGGTGGCGATACCCGATCCGATGAGCTTCAGCAGGCGTTGCAAACCGTCCCGACCCGGCGCGATATCGGCGTGGCAGAGCTGCAGGTCCATGCAGGTACTGGTCACGCCCAGGATCACCCAGGCGATGTCGGTGGGGTCTCCCGGTCGGATGGATCCTTCACGGATCCCTTCCTCGACCAGGGCCACCGTCGCCCGCAGGACCTGCTGGTGGACGGCTTCAAAATCGAAATAGGGGGCGCCCTGCGGCGGGCCGTAGTACATGGCGTGCATGAGCCGAACCAGCGCCAGGTGGGTGATCACCATTTCCATCAAACGGTCGCAGAGGGCCCGGATGCGCGTCACGGCGTCGCCGGGCGTGGCGACGGCGTGTCGGATTTCCAGTTCCAGGTCGCGCGAGGCTTCTTCCAGCATTTTCAGGTACAATCCTTCCTTGTTGCCGAAGTGGTAGTAAAGGGCGGGCTTGGTGACGCCGGCCGCCTCGACGATCTCGTTCACCGACGTCGCGGAATAGCCCTTGCGCGAGAAAAGCTCCGCGGCCGCCTGAAACAGGCGTGCCCGAGTGGACCCCTCTCCACCGTGGTCGTGCCCCTGGCTTCGGTTCTTGCTTTTCGGTTCCGGCATTCTTGCCTCCAGCCAACATATACCGAACGGTAAGTATAAAAGTTCCGATCCATTTGTCAACAAAAATATACCGATTGGTATAAATTCAATCCAAACTCATTAAGATATTGTTAAATATGAACATAGATAAATATATTTCTGATGAGGCCAGGTGCTAACTGAACATTTAAACTTCATGACGGGATACAAAAACATTGCGGTCACGTCACCTTCCGATTGGTGCCCGAACTGAAAATCTGGGATAATGCGGCTGAACTTCTCAGGAGAACACACGATGCGCCGACCGGTCTTGATTGTGATCGCATTCGGACTGTTATCCGCAACCATCGCGGCGACGGAGCCGGCCCGGGTGATCGATCACTACCGGGCGTTGACGGAACGACTGGAGCGGGAGGGGCTGCCGCGGCTCTCGGCGCAGGGCATGGTGAGCACCGCCGAGCCGCATGCCACCGTGGCGGGCGTGGCAGCCCTCCGCGCCGGCGGCACGGCCGTCGACGCCGCCGTGGCAGCGGCTTTTGCGCTGGCCGTAACCTACCCCAACGCCGGCAACCTGGGCGGCGGCGGTTTTCTGCTCCACGTGCCGGCGACGGGCGGCAGGCCCGCGGTCTTCGACTTCCGTGAGACCGCGCCCGCCGCCGCGTCACGGACCATGTACCTTGACGCGGCGGGACGCTACATCCCCGATTCCTCCACCGAGGGCTTTCGTGCCGCCGGCGTGCCAGGCACGGTTCGTGGACTGCATGCCGCGTGGCGTCATGCCGGGCGGCTCCCGTGGGCCGCGCTTCTGGAACCGGCGATCGCGCTGGCCGCGGAGGGTTTTCCGGTCAGCGCCGATCTGGCCCGCCGCCTGGCGGCCGAGGCGGCGAGGCTTGCCGCGCACCCGGCCACGACCGCCATTTTCTTCCGCGACGGACGCCCGTTGCACGAGGGCGAACACCTCATCCAGCGCGACCTGGCAACCACTCTCCGCCGGCTCGCCACCGGCAGCGAAGCGGAATTTTATACCGGCGAGACAGCCGAACGCCTGGTGGCCGAGGCGGCCCGTCACGGCGGTCTCATCACCCGGGACGACCTGCGCGATTACCGCGTGGCCGTGCGCCAGCCGCTGGTCTTCCGTTTCCGCGACTTCGAGATCGTCGCCATGCCCCTGCCCGGAGGCGGGGTGGTGCTGGCGGAGATCCTTCAGATCCTGGAGCCATACGCCCTGGCGCGGCTGCCCGAGCCCGCCTATCTCCAGCTGCTGGCCGAGGCCATGCGCCTGGCCTTCGCCGATCGGGCCAGCCGGATGGGCGATCCCGATCACGTCCCCGATCCCACGGCCGAGTTGCTGGCCCCGGCGCACATCAACCGGCTGCGGCAACTGATTAAACCGGGCGTGGCGCTGGACAGCCGGTTCTTCCTCCCCGCGGTCATGGCGCCACAGCCGGAATCCACCGAGACCACCCACCTGTCGGTGGTGGACGCGGCGGGACATGCCGTCTCGCTCACCTACACGCTGAACGATAACTTCGGCTGCGGCGCGGTGGTCGCCGGCCTCGGTTTCCTCCTCAACAACGAGATGGATGACTTCGCCGCGGCTCCGGGCCGGCCCAACACGTTCCGGCTGATTCAGGGCGAGGCCAACGCCATCGCCCCGGGCAAGCGCCCCTTGAGTTCCATGACACCCGTCGTGGCCCGTCACGGCGGCCGGCCGGTGCTGGTTTTGGGCAGCCCCGGCGGTCCCACCATCGCCACGGCGGTCACCCAGGTGCTGCTCAACGTGCTGGAGTTCGGCCTCGACCTGGATGCCGCCATGCAGCGGTCCCGCATCCACCAGCAGTGGCTGCCCGATGTCCTGTACCACGAACCGGCCAGTCTCGCCGAGCCCGTCCGGCAGGCCCTCGCGGGCATGGGCTACGATCTCAAGTCATACAGCCGGAGCGGCCGGCTCGGCCTGGTGGAGTGCGTCGACGTCGAATGGGACGCCGACGGCCGGCCCGTGATGCGCGGCGCCTCCGATCCCCGCGGCGCCGGGTTGGCGGCCGGTTTTTGATTCTGTCTGCGGAGGTTCCCCATGGCCCGATCCACAGCCAGCCAGTTCACGGTCTTCGAAACCGCTCTGGGTTTCTGCGCCATTGCCTGGCGGGGCACCCGGGTCTGCCGCTTCCAACTGCCTGCGGCCAATCCGGCGACGGCGGCCGCCCGGCTTCGCGGAGAGGATCCCGGCGCAGAACCCGCCCCGCCTCCGGCGGCGATGGTCCGCGTGATCGAGCGGGTTCGCCATCACCTGGCGGGACGCCTCCGCGATTTCAGCTCCGTCCCGCTGGATCTGGACGGCCTGCCGTCCTTCACCCGCCGCATCTACGAGGCCGCCCGCGAGGTCCCGGCCGGACAGACGGTCACCTACGGCGAACTCGCCGCGCGCTGCGGATCGCCCGGCGGCGCCCGGGCGGTGGGTCAGGCCATGGCTCACAACCCGGTGGGCCTGATCATCCCGTGCCACCGGGTGCTGGCCGCCGGCGGCCGCCTCGGCGGTTTTTCCGGTCCGGGCGGACTCGACCTGAAAGTGCGGCTGCTGGCACTGGAAGGTGTCTCGCTCGACGACTGAACCGCCGCATGTCCAGATCCTCACCCTCCCCAGCGAAGCATCGTTCCTGCGTCCGCACCGCACTCCTGGCCGGCACGGTCCTTGTCGGCCTGGGTGCGGGTTTGGCCGCCGTCACGGCCTCCCGCTGGATTCCGGACGTTCTCGCCGGCGGGATCGTCTATGCGCCCAATCATCGTCGACCGCCCCATCCGGCCGATGATCTCCGACCCGCCGAATGGCGGCGCCTGGGCGTGTCGCTGCAGGAACGGATCCAGGTGGGCGATCCGCCGGCCGCGCTCTCCATCTGGATCATCGATCCGCCGGCCGCGGTGAACGACGCATCGTCCACCGTGTTCGTCCTTCACGGGATCCGTGACCGGAAAGACCACCTGCTCGGCTTGGGTCGCGCCCTGGCTGCGGACGGACACCGGGTGGTCCTGGTGGACCTGCGCGGTCACGGCCGCTCGGAAGGCGATTGGCTCAGCTACGGGATCCGTGAATCGGCCGATCTTGTCCAACTCCTCGATGCGCTGACCGCCCGCGGACGGGTGTCGGGACCGGTGGGCGTGATGGGCCCCTCGTACGGCGCGGCCACGGCCATCCAGTGGGCGGGCCGCGACCCGCGCCTCGCGGCGGTGGTCGCCGTGGCCCCGTTCACCAGCCTGCGCGAAGTGGTGCGGGACTACATCCGGCACTACCTGCCCGGTTTGGGCGGCCTCATTCCGGACCGGCTGGTGGATGAAGGGTTGGCCCGGGCGGGACGTCGGGCCGGTTTCAAACCAGACGACGCCGATCCGCTGCGGGCCATCCACGGCACCCGGGCGCCCGTTCTGCTCGTCCACGGTCGGGATGACCGCAACATCCCTTGCGTCCACAGCATCCGCCTGCATGCGGCCGCCCCGCCAGGCAGCCGGTTGCTGCTGCTCGACGGCGAGGACCACTTCTCCATCACCCGGGACGGCACCGACACGACCCGGCGGGCCATCCGCGACTGGTTCCGTCGCTGGCTGGCCGCCTCATCCGCTTCGGGATCGACCTGTTCCCAATAGCTGATCCGTCAGGATCGGTGTTACAATGGGCCCTCTGAATTCCGGCTATCGTCCAAACACGGAGATCCAAGGTGCCCGAACGGCCTGGTGGTGAACGCCCAAACTCTCGACAGGAGGAATGCCGCATGCCACACCGATTCACGACCGCTCTGCTCATCGGCCTGGCCCTGACGGGTGTGCTGTCCGCCGCCGGGCGTTTCGAGATCACTCCCATGGCCCTGTATCGGATCGGCGGTGAATTCGAAGCCGAAGACGGTGAGAACACGCGGGACCTTCTGATCGAGGGCGGACCGGGCTTCGGTTTCACGTTCGGCGTAGACTACGACAAGAATTACCAGCTGGAGTTTTCATGGCTCCGGCAGCAGTCGGAACTCCGGGAGGAAACCGGGTCGCTGTCGCCGTCCGTCCGGCTGTTCGACCTCAACGTGGACCAGTACCAATTCAACGGCCTCTACCACTGGCACACCACGGGCGGCAAGGTCCGGCCCTTCCTCATCTTCGGGATCGGCGCCACTTACCTGGACCCGGTGCCCGCCGACGTCGACGGTTCGCTCCACCTGTCGGTGCGCATGGGGGGCGGAGTCAAGCTGGGCTTCGGCAAGCATGCCGGGGTGCGGGTGCAGGGCTGTTACGTGCCCTCTTACATCAGCGAAGAGACCCGGGTCGTCGGGGTCCTGCCGGGCGAGGTTTACATCGTCACGGCGGGGCAGTTCTTCCACCAACTTGAGGTCACCGGCGGATTTTACGTCCGCTTCTGAGGAGAACCGGGCCGCTTCACCCAGTCCGACCTGCGGTAGCTATCCACAACCAGGACACATGTGTCCCGTCCTTGGCGGGCCGCCCCCTTTGAAACACCAAAACAACAATTTTATGATAATCTCTGCACAGAACGTTCGGACGGGGCGGCGTGCATGTACCCCCGCCCGCATCCGGCGGGTCGCCGGCGGGCAACGAACCGCGCCCCGCCGAGAGTTTCCAGGAGGCGCGCTCATGAAACCGCCCATGCTCATGACGCCGGGTCCCACCGAAGTGAGCGAGGACGTGCTGACCGCGATGTCCCGGTCCATGATCAATCCGGACCTGGATCCCGTCTTCTTCGAGTTCTATCGCGCGCTGACCCGCAAGGTCGCGCGGCTGGTGGGCACGGCACACGAGGTGCTGGTGCTCGGCGGGGAGGGCATCCTCGGTCTGGAGGCCGCCTGCGCCTCTCTCATCGAGCCCGGCGACCGGGTCCTCTGCTTTGCCAACGGCGTGTTCGGCTACGGTTTCGCCGACTTCGTCAAGCTGTACGGCGGCCAGGTGGTGTTCTGTTACGGCGACGAGCGGCATCCGTTCGATCCGGACGAGGTGTCGGCGCTGCTCCAGCGCGACTCCGGCTTCAAGCTCGCCACCCTCGTCCACTGCGAGACGCCCACCGGTTTGCTGAATCCGGTACCGCTGCTGGTGCCCCTGCTGCGGGAGCGCGGCATTCTGACGGTGGTGGACGCCGTGTCATCCATCGGCGGAATCCCCGTCGCCGCCGACGCCTGGGGCGTGGACATCCTGCTGGGCGGCTCCCAGAAGTGCCTGTCCGCCCCGCCGGGTCTGGCCTTCCTCAGCATCAGCCCCGAAGCGTGGGCCGCCATCCACCGCCGGAAGCAGCCGGTGGCCGGCTACTACTGCAACCTCGACCACTGGGCCGACTGGTACGAGCGGAAATGGTTCCCCTATACGCTGCCGGTGAACGACCTGTTCGGGCTGGACGCCGCGCTGGACCGGGTGTTGGCGGACGCGGACGTCTACGAACGCCACCGCCGCGTGGGCCAGGCGGTGCGCCAGGCCATCACCGCCGGTGGCCTGGAGCTCTTCCCCAAGGCCGGCTGGTCTGACACGGTCACGGCCTTCCTGCCGCCGTCCGGCCTGAAGGAGTCGGAGATCCGCCGGGAGATCCTGGAGCGGCATCGCATCCTGCTGGCCGGTTCGCTGGGCACGCTCACCGATCCCGTGATCCGCATCGGCCACATGGGCGAGAATTGCTGGGTGGACAAGGTGGGCCTGGCCCTGGGCGCCATCGACGCCGCGCTGCGCGGACTTGGCTTCCAGCCGAAGGCCCCGCTGGCGGACACGTTCACCGCCGCCCTGGACTGAAACCGGTTGCGCTTGGCCGAGCCCACACCATCCGACGCGGCCCCCGCAGAAACAGTCTCAACCTGCGCGATCGCCGGCCGGCCGGGCATGTGCCGCCAGGCTCCGGCGGAATCCGCCGGATTGATCCCGTCATCCAACCGCCGGTATAATGACGGTTGTTGTATTCGTCCGTAGCAACCGACAGCGTGGCACGCATTTACCCGATCATGAACACACCACACCCGACAAGGGAGGCAGCATGCTAGAAATGCAAATCGACTTCCCGGGCGGCACCTTGGTCAACGCCCATTTCGGTCATCACACCGTGGTCACGGACCAACCGCCGGAGGGCGGCGGCGCCGACAGCGCCCCCGGCCCCTTCCTCTTGTTCCTGGCGTCGATCGGCACGTGCGCCGGTATCTACGTATTGTATTTCTGCCAGAAGCGGAAGTTGAGCCTGGACGGCATCCGGATCCTTCAGCGTGTGCACTACACGACCGGCACCAAGAACGTGGAAACCATCGAGCTGGAAATCCAGGTCCCGAACAGTTTTCCCGAAAAATACCTCCCGGCGCTGATCCGCGCCGCCGACCAGTGCAAGGTCAAACAGCATCTGGAAAACCCGCCGGAAATCACCACAGTGACCCGCGTGGTCGCATAGCGGATGTTTTGACAGTCCCGCGTTTCCACCTTACAATGCGGCCACCCTGCCGTGGAGGCTTCGCCATGCGCTGTCGGATCGCCGGTTTCTGGTTCGCCGTCCTCATCGCCACGACGCTGCCGGTCTCACCCGCCGTGGCCGATCCCGTCGCGTTTTACTTCATCGGAATGTCGGGAATCGCCCAGGAGGAACCCGAGCTGCGCCTCATCCGCCTCTACGCCGACTTCGATTGCGACGGCCGCACCGACGTCGCCGTGACCGGCAGCCACACGTGGGGCGGTGCCGGCGGCGTCTGGGACGTCTACCTGGCTCAATCGGACGGCCGCTACAACCGGGCGGCGCAACTGTTGTTCCATCCGAAGGCCATCGCCATCGAGAAGATCCGGCCGGGCACGGGACGCGTCTCGGTGTTCCAGCGCACGGGCAAGGGTCTCGGTCGGCTCATCCACTACCGCCTGTCCAGCCAGGGCCTCGCCAAGGTGTCCGAGCGCAACCTGAACCTGAATGACCAGGGGGTCGGGCCCGATCAGGGCGCGTACGGGGAGCTGTTCCTCCACCCCCTGCCGTCCGAGTATTGCCTCTGGACCGAATACGAACGCAATCGCGACTGCGAGTGGCGCGCCGGTTACTGACCGGACGCCACCGGTCATCCGTCAGCCCGTCCGGCCGCCCCGAGCCCGCGGCCGCCGCGACGGCACATTGACACTCCCCGCCGATCAGAGTATTCTCGAAATAAAAAGGACAATCGAGCATGCGCAGCAACACCAAGGAGTACTCCATGTGGGCGATTCTTCTTTTGGTCGGGAGCATTCTGCTTTTCGGCATCGCCTGTGACGCCTCGGACGGCAAGAGCCGTAAGGCGCTCTGGGAGCAGGTCGCCCAGGCGGAGGCGGACGGCCTGCCGGAAACCGCCGCGGCCCTGCTGGGCCAGATCTACACCGGCGCCTGCCGCGACGGCGCCGATATCGAGGCGCTCCGGGCGCTCGTCAAAAAAATCCTCATGGAATCCGTGACCGCCGGCAACCACCCCGAGGAAAAGGTGCGCCGGCTCCGGGAGGCGATCCCCCAGGCGCCGGAGCGCATCCAGCCGCTGCTCCGCGTCATCCTGGCCCAGTGGTTCAACCACTACTACCAGCGGAACCGGTATCGTTTCCTCAACCGCGACGCCACCGCCAACCTGGACGAACAGGACTTCACCACCTGGGACCTGCCCCGGCTGTTCCGGGAAATGGACGCGCTCTACCAGTCGGTGCTCGCCGACGAGGAGCGGCTGCTCCGGATCCCCACCGCGGACTTCCGCAAGTTTCTGGAACCGGGCAACATGCCCGACGCGTTGCGGCCCACCCTCTTCGACTTCGTCGCCGACCAGGCCATCGCCTTCTACACGTCGAAAGACACGTTCCGGCCCAAACCCCAGGACGCCTTCGAGATCAGCGCCGACTCCGACGCGCTGGCCCCGGCCGCCGCCTTCGTGAGGTGGCAGCCGGCAACCACCGACACGGAGTCGCCGCTGTTCAAGGCGCTCCAACTTTATCAGCGCGTCATGCGCATCCATGCCCAGGACGCCGATCCATCGGTCCGGTTCGACGCCGACCTGCGCCGGCTGCACTGGGCGCGCAACGTGGCCGCGGGCGAGGAGGCTTCCGAGCGCTTCATGGAACGACTGAAGGAGCTGGCGAACTCGGCCGGCGCCGGCAACACGGCCGCCCTGGCCCGCTACTACTGGGCGCAGGAACTGCACGCGCAGGAGGAGCACACGGCGGCCCTGGCCGTCGCCGAGGCGGGCGCCGAAGCCGCGCCCAAGTCGGTGGGCGGCGCCAATTGCCGCAGCCTGATCACCACCATCCGGCAGCCGGGCTTCCAGCTCCAGGCCGAGACGGTGACGCTGCCGAACCGCCCGTGGCACGTCCGGGTCACCTACCGCAACGTGACCGCGCTGACCTTCCGAATCTATCCCGTACCCCTACCCCCGTCGATGGAGCTTTTCCGGGAACAGCATCTCAACACCGAAGAACTGGACAAACTGCTCCGTGGCCTGCCGCTCTGGGAGATGCACGCCACCCTCCCGCCCACCGCCGATTACAAGGAGGCGACCCAGGACGTCGAACTGCCGGGGCTGGCGCCCGGCTGCTACCGCGTCTTGGCCAGCTATGACAAGGATTTCCGCCTCAAGGAAAACGCCATGGCGCATGCCACCTTCTGGAGCAGCCCGTTCGGGGTGGTCCTGCGCGCCCGCGGAGGCCGGATCGAGGGTCACGCATTGGGCAACGACACCGGCCGGCCCCTGGCCGGCGTGGCGGTCACGGCGTACGCCTACGACTACGCCAAGCGCGCCTATACGCAGACGGGGACCACCACCACCGATGCCAACGGTTACTTCTTCTTCCAGCCCGGCGAGAACCGCCGGGACCAGCTGTTCTCCTTCCGGGCTTCCGACGGCACGCGCTATGTCCACGACGACAGCGTCGGGTACTCCCGCGTCACCCAGCCCGAGGCTTCGGCGCGCACCGTCCTTTTCACCGACCGTTCGCTGTACCGGCCGGGACAGATGATCCATTTCAAGGGCCTCTGCATCGAGGCCGACTCCGCCGGCGACAGCTACCGAATCCTGCCCCAGCGGACCGTGACGCTCGCCTTCCGCGACGTCAACGACCAGGAGATCGCCAAGGCCGATTTCGTGACCAATGACTTCGGCTCCTTCAGTGGCACGTGGACTGCTCCGACCGGCCGGCTGCTGGGCGCCATGCGGCTCGTCGCCGCCAACCCGCCGGGCAGCGCCACCCTGCGGGTTGAGGAGTACAAGCGGCCCAAGTTCTATGTGGAGCTCAAGCCGCCCGAGGGCGAATTCCGGCTGGGCGACGCGGTCGCCGTCACCGGCGAGGCCCAGGCCTACGCCGGCGCCCCCATCGACGGCGCGTCCGTCCGCTACCGGGTGGTCCGGCTGGCCCAGTTGCCGCCCTGGTTCTACTACTACCGCGACCCGCGCTGGCGCATCGGCGAACCGCAGGAGATCGCCAGCGGCACGCTGACCACCGACGCCGCCGGCGTGTTCCGCGTGACGTTTGCCGCGCGGCCTGACAAGAAGATTCCCGCCGGCGACAACCCCACGTTCGTGTACCGGATCCAGGTGGACGTGACCGACACCGCCGGCGAGACCCGCAGCGGCGAGCGGGTGGTCCGCCTCGGCTACACCGCCCTGCAGGCCGACCTCACCGCCGCCGAGTGGCAGGAGTCGACGGGGCCGGTCCGCCTGAACCTCCGCACCGCCACCCTCGACGGCGAACCCGTTCCCGCCGCGGGCACCTTGACGGTATTCAAGCTGCAGATGCCCGACGCGCCCGTGCCCGCCGACTTGTTCGGCGCCCGCCGCGGCGCCGGCGAGACGGCGTCCGCCCGCACCGCCGAGTGGCAGCGCTGGCCCGCGGGCGAACAGGCGTTCTCCCGGGAGTTCGCCACCGGCGCCGACGGGACGCTGGCCGTGGAACTCGCCCTGCCGCCCGGTGTCTACCGCGCCCAACTCCACACCCAGGACCGCTATGGCTCGCCGGTGCGCGCCATGCAGCCCCTGCTGGTGCTGGATCCGGCGGCCCGCACCTTCCCGGTCAGGACGCCGGCGTTTTTCGGCGCCCGCCCGGGCGCCGTGGAGCCCGGCGGTTCGTTCGAGGCGTTCTGGGCCACGGGCTACGCCGAAGGCCCCGCGCTTGTGGAGATCTTTTCCGACGGCGAGTGGCTGCAGCAGTACTGGATCCATCCGCAGGAGACGCAGCACCGGATCAGCTATCCGGTGACCGAGCGCCACCGCGGCGGGTTCACGGTGCTCACCACGTTCGTGAAGGACAATCGCCTCTACACCACCACCACACGGGTCACGGTGCCATGGACAAACAAGGCGCTCCACCTGGAGTGGGGCACCTTCCGATCCAAGCTGCGTCCCGGCCAGGCCGAGACCTGGTCGCTGAAAGTATCCGGTCCGGGCGCCGAAGCCGCCGCGGCCGAACTCGTGGCGACGCTTTACGACGCCTCCCTCGACCAGTTTTACCCCCACGGATTCCCAGGCCTTTCCGGCGTTTTTCGCCAGGACCGGACGTATATCCATCCGTTCTTCACCACGAAGGGTCAGAGTCTGCGCCCATGGGAGAATGAATTCCGGCGCCACGCGCCCTACGAGGAGCCGACCTACCTTCATTTTCCGTCGGACGTGACCGACAACTACTTCATGTACGAGACGCGCATGCGCACCATGGCCGAGGCGCCCGCCATGATGGCCGGCGCGCCCATGCCGCCCCCCGCACCGGCACCCGCGGCGAAAATGGCGGCCCCGGGAGAAGCGGAAGCCGCCGACGCGTCTGCCGCGCCGGCAGACGCGTCCACCCAGCCGGCGCCTCCGCCGACGGGTCCGGTCCAGGTGCGCACCAACCTGAACGAGACCGCCTTCTTCTTTCCGCAGCTGACCGCCGGCGCCGACGGATCGTTCACGCTGAGCTTCACCATGCCCGAGGCGCTCACCCGCTGGCGTTTCCTGAGTCTGGCCCACACGCGCGATCTCGCCAGCGGCACCCTTACCGACGAGATCGTCACCCAGAAGGAACTCATGGTCCAGCCCAATCCGCCGCGGTTCCTCCGCGAGGGCGATGAGCTGGAGTTCAGCGTCAAGGTTATCAACCTGACCGACCACGCGCTCGAAGGCAACGTCACCTTGAACTTCCTGGACGCCCTCGGCGAGCAGGCCCTCGACGACGCCCTGGCCAACGCGACGCCGGACCAGACCTGCGCTATTCCGGCGAAGCAGTCCCGCTCGTTTGCCTGGCGGATCCAGGTCCCGGACCGCCTCGACCTCGTCACCTTCCGCGCCGTGGCCCGCGCCGGCGAATTTTCCGACGGCGAGGAGGGGCTGCTCCCCGTCATCAGCCGACGGATCCTCGTTCAGGAATCGCTGCCGCTCTGGATAAACGGCCAGGGTGACAAAACGTTCCGCTTCGACAAGCTCCTGGCCGCCGGCGCCTCCGACTCGCTGGCCCACCTGAAACTGGTGCTCCAGATGGTGTCCAATCCGGCGTGGTACGCGGTGCAGGCCCTGCCGTACCTCATGGAGTTCCCGTACGAGTGCTCCGAGCAGGTGTTCAACCGCCTTTACGCCAATGCCCTGGGCCACCACATCGCCCGCTCCAATCCGCGCATCCGTAAAGTGCTGGACGCCTGGCGGACCGCCCAGCCCGAGGCGCTGGTCTCCAACCTCGAGAAAAACACCGACCTGCGCGGCGTGCTGCTGGAGGAGTCGCCGTGGGTGCTGGACGCGCGGGACGAGACCCAGGCCAGACGCAACACGGCCCTGTTCTTCGACGAAAACCGGATCCAATCCGAGCTGGCTGCCGCCCTGCGCAAGCTCGAGGAGATGCAGCTCCCTGATGGTTCGTGGCCCTGGTTCCCCGGCGGCCGCGGTAACAGCTACATCACCTTGTACCTGGCAACCGGTTTCGGGCGCCTCAAGCACCTTGGGGTGCAGGCCGTGCCGCAGGCGATGGCCATCAAGGCCATCGACCATCTCGATGACTGGATCGCCGGCGTGCACCGGGACATCATCAAAAACAAGCGGCTCCAACAGAACAACCTGTCGCCCACCGCGGCCATGTACCTGTACGCCCGGAGCTTCTACCTTGACGAAAAGCCGCTCCAGGGGGACGCCGCCAAGGCCGCGCTCTATTTCCTGAAGCAGGGTGAAACGAACTGGCTCAAGCTCGACTCCCGCCGCGCCCAGGCGCAGCTGGCGCTGGCCGAACACCGCTTCGGCGGCACCGTGCCGGCGATGAAGATCCTGCGCTCGCTCAAGGAGCGCAGCCAGGTTCATCCGGAGCTCGGCCGCTACTGGGCGGAGGGCCAGCTCTCCTGGTGGTGGTACCACGCCCCCATCGAATCGCAGGCGCTCATGATCGAGGCGTTCGACGAGGTGGCCCGCGACGCCCAGACGGTCGAGGAGTGCAAGGTCTGGCTCCTCAAGCAGAAGCAGACCCAGAACTGGAAGACCACCACCGCCACGGCCGACGCCGTCTACGCCCTGCTGCGGCGGGGCGACGACCTGCTGGCGTCCGACGCCCTCGTCGGGGTGACCCTCGGCGGGCAGCGGGTGGAGCCGGACAAGGCCGAGGCCGGCACCGGCTGTTACGAGAAGCGGTGGAGCGGCCCCGAGATCCGGCCGGAGATGGGCGAGGTGAAGCTCGAGAAGACCGACCCCGGGATCGCCTGGGGCGGCCTGCACTGGCAGTACATCGAGGACATCGACCGCATCACGCCGCATGCCGGCACCCCGCTGCAGCTCCAGAAGGCGCTCTTCGTCCGGCGCGACACGAAGCGGGGCCCGGTGATCGAGCCGGTGGCCGGGCCGCTGGCCGTGGGCGACCTGGTGGTGGTCCGGGTCACCCTGCGGGTGGACCGCGACATGGAGTATGTCCACATGAAGGATCACCGCGGCAGCGGCTTCGAGCCGACAGACGTGCTCTCGGGCTACCGCTTCCAGGACGGTCTTTTCTACTACCAGTCCACCCGCGACACGGCCACTCATTTCTTCATCGACTATCTCCCCGTGGGGACATACATCTTCGAGTACAACCTGCGGGTGACCCACAAAGGCCGCTACCCCACCGGCCTGGCCCACATCGAGTGCATGTACGCGCCGGAGTTCAACAGCCACTCGGCCAGTGTCGAAGTCGAGGTCCGATAGAACGTTGATAGTTGATTGTTGACATGGATCGCCCCGGTCCCGCGACCGGGGCTTTTTGCCGTTGGACCTGGTGCGCCAATTTGGTGGGGGCGACTTTTTCCGCTGATCCACGTATACTCCTTCACACCAGGCAGAATGGGAGACGCGCATGTCGCTGTTGCACCTGAGCCGCCGTTGGTTCGCCGCCGGGTCGTTCGTCTTCGTCGTGTTGATGGCGGCGGGAAGGGCGAGCGCCCAATCTCCTGAATGGCCGGTGGCGGCGCCCGAGGCGGTGGGGCTGGACAGCGGTGTGCTCGACGAATGCCACGCCGCCATCGCGCGGGGCGACTTCGGCCCGGTGCACAGCTTGTTGGTCATCCGCCACGGGCGGCTGGCAGCGGAGCACTACTATCGCGGCTTCGACGCCGATACCCTGCACCCGGTCTACTCCGTGACCAAGAGCGTCACCTCGGCGTTGGTGGGGATGGCGCTGGACCGCGGCGAACTGGACGGCCTGAGCACCCCGCTGCTCCCCCACTTTCCCGAATACGCGCCCGTGGCCAATCCCGATCCGCGCAAGGACGCCATCATTCTGGCCGACGTGCTGGCCATGCGCGCCGGATTCGACTGGAACGAATTCCAGTACCCGTACACCGACACGCGCAATCCGTACCGCCAGCTCATGGCCAGCCCCGACTGGCTGGAGTTCATGCTGGATCGCCGGATGGCCTACTGGCCCGGCACCGCGTTTCAGTACAACAGCGGCTGCACCATTCTGCTCTCCGGCCTCCTGCTCCACGCCACCGGGCGCCAGGCCCACGAGCTCGCGGCGGAGCGCCTGTTCGCGCCCCTCGACATCACGCGTTGGGAATGGTCGCTGGGCACCGGGGGGCTCACCGACACCGGCGGCGGCCTCCGTCTCCGGCCGAGGGACATGGCCGCGATCGGCCAGCTCTACTTGCGGGAGGGCGCGTGGCGCGGCCAACAGCTCGTGCCCATCTCGTGGATCGCCGAGAGCATGATCCGCCGCTCCACCTTCGGCGACGGCCGCGGCTACGGCTACCAGTGGTGGCTGATGCCGCTGGAGGCCGGCGCCGTGCCCGGCGCCGGTCCCGACATCTGGATCGCCTGGGGCTGGGGCGGCCAGCACATCTTTGTCGTCCCGGCCCTCGACCTCGTGGTGGTCACCACTTCAGGAGACTACAACGACCAGTACGATGGCCTGGTGAATCACATTCAGGAGTTTCTCGCCGACGCGATCAAGCCGCCCGACGGTGACCTAACCGGTGACGGCGTCTCGAACGCTTTGGACCTGGCGGTTTTGTCTCAAGTGCTGGCCGGCAACATCGGCTTGGAGGATCCGCTCTGCCTGTGGCCCCCGATGGGCGACCTCAACGGCAACAACCATCTCGACGTGGCCGATGCGGTGATGCTGCGCCAATGGTTGGGGAGACCGGTTTGGTGAATGGCTGAACGGACAAATGGGTGAATCGGTCAGGTCAGACCGACACCACCGAACATCGCCGCCGCGTAAACGGAGCGCCGTCTCAATCCTCGGCTCTCAACCCACAACCATCAACTATCAACAGACAGTCGAAGCCGGGGAAACACGTGCCGGTCTCTCCGTTCGGCGGGTCCGCCGGCGGGATCACCCCACGATCTCGGCGTGTCGCAGGATCCCTTTGGGCAGTTCGTCCGGGACGGGCGTGACCTGAATGTACTTGATGTTGCGCGCCGGAATCACCAGGAGCGCGCCGCTTGCTTCCACCACCACCTTGTCCATGTCCAGCGCCTTCTTGACGGTGGCGGCGATGGTGGCCGGGTCGTGCCCCGCCTGTTTCGGATAGCGGAAAACGATCTTGGTGCCATCCATAAAATGGATGACCATGTGAGCGATCCCCACTCCCAGCTTGCGCGTGCCTGCTTTTTCCATGGGCCCTCACTCCTTGTTCAGACTGCTCTGGTGCCATTGTACACCGTCCGTTCACCGCGCCGACGCTTTTTGCGCGAACCAGAGCCACCCCCGAAACCGTGAGGAATCTCACTTGCGGCGGTTAGCCGTCCTGTTACAATAGCGCTGCCTGTCTCCAAACGCCTGACGGAAGCGACGCACCCATGGCCCAGTATCCACCCGCCGCCTACTATCCGCCCCCCGCGCCGCCGCCTCCCCAGCCATCCGCCCCTGCCAAGAAGAAGCGGGGCTGCTGCAGTTGCTGCCTGTGGCTGCTGCTGCTCCTGTTCGTCGTGGCGGCCGGATTCGTCGCCTTCGCCTGGTTCTACCTCCAGCCGCCGGCCAACCCGGTGGAGGAGGAATACGAGGAGATCCCCGACTATTTTCCGGCCCAGCGAGTGGAGCTGAACCGGATCGTGGTACTGGCGGAACCTCCGCACCGGTCCAGCCCGGGGGAGGTGCCCCATGGCTAGACGCCGCGCGTCGCAGTTCCTGCCGGTCCTGCTGATCCTCCTGACCGTGTCGTGGGCGGCCGCCGCCGTGGATCCGGGCCAGGTAGAACTCTACCGCCGCCAGTACGCCGGCAGCCTGCAGTACTTGCGGGTCAATATCTTCACCAACCCTTACGTGCTCACCATCCAGCCCGACGGCTTCAATCGGCCTTCCGGCGTGGGCCTCAACGCCCTGTTCTCGGCGGGCGAGCCGGTGCGCATCACCGGTGTCACGTTCACTGAGCGGACAGTGGATTTCGCCGTCAGCGCCCCCAACGGCGCCCGCAGCGTCACCGTCCGGTTCGCCTTCAGCGAGCCGCTCGACCCGCCGTTCACCGCGAGCGGCGTGTTCCTCGACGCCGTGGCTGCGGTGTTCACCGCCACGTCCCGCGTGGGCAAGCCCGGCGACGCCACCCGGCCGCCCGACGAGGAGGAACCCGAGACGCCCCCGACCGAGGAGCCGGAACCGGAGGACGAAGAGAAACCGCCGAGCGACGAGATCCGCCTCCTGGTGGAACCGGGCGCCGACCGGCTCCCCGGTGACGGCGACACGGTGACCACCGTGACCGTCTCCGCCCGCAATCCTGACGGACGGCTGCTGGACTACCTGTCCGGTCCGGTTGACGTCCGCGTCAGCGCCGGGCGCCTGGCCGCCGCCCGGGTTCAGATGGCCGGCGGCATCGCCCGAACCAACCTCCAGATGCCCATTCTGGACGACCGGCCCAAAGCCCTCCTGCGCTCCATCCAGTTGTCGACCATCATCATCCGGAAAATCATGGGCGCCGGACCGGGTGCCGACTACGAGCGGATCGCCATCGAAGAGGCGCTCGGGGGGCCGAATGCCGCCGCGCTCAACACCGTCGAAGGCGACAAGCCGTGGGTGCTCATCGTTGCCGAGTTTCAGGGCGTCAAGGGGAAGGCGAAGATCAACCTGACGCCGTCCACCAGTTCGGTGTCGGGCATCTCCGGCTACTACGAGGGGAGCGACGTCACCGGTTCCACCACCTGGACGTTCGACGCCAACCAGATGGTCCTCAAGCAGTCGGGGTACGCCGACGAGGTCAAGGTGGCGTTCACCGGCGAAAGCCACATGGGGTTCCACG
>CALAMB010000011.1 GCA_937925645.1 uncultured Acidobacteriota bacterium | reverse complement strand
ACCGAGATCTACACTCTTTCCCTACACGACGCTCTTCCGATCTCGGTTGCGGGCCTACGGCGAGGACTTGTCCCAGATGGCGGGGCGGGTGGAATTCCAGGGGTCGGGGCGTCAGCAGACCGCCGCGCGATTGTCGGTCCTGGAAACCGAAGCGGAGGCCCTGGGCCGCACCCTGGCCGCCTTGCACCAGGCCCTGTGCGCCCCGCGGGCCCAGGCACCGGAGGGCTGTCCCCCCACCCCCCCGGAGTAACGCCAACACAGATCGAGGAGAGCGACATGACCGCAGAACGCAACACCCGAATCATCGCCGTGGCCAACGAAAAGGGAGGGGTGGGCAAGACCGCCACGGTGGTCAACCTGGCGGCGGCCTTCAGCCTCGCCGGGCAGCGGGTGCTGGTGGTGGACCTGGACCCCCAGGCCAACGCCACCTGGGGGCTGGGCCTGCGTGAGCGGGACGGCCGGCCCTCGGCCTACGACGTCATCATGCGCCACAAGGAACCGGTGGCCCGCCAGGCGGTGTCCGCCACGGCCTGGCCGGGGCTGGATCTGATCGGCGCGCATCCGGATCTGGCCGGGGCGGACATCGAACTGGCCGGTGAATATGGAAGGGAGAACCGGCTGCGGCGGGGGCTGGCCCCGGTGGTGGGGGACTATGACCTGGTCTTCATCGATACCCCGCCGAGCCTGTCCCTGCTGACGGTCAATGTCTTTTCCGCCGCCAGTCAGGTCCTGGTCCCCTGTCAGACCCACCCTTACGCCTTCAGCGCCCTGGCCGAGCTTTTCGACACCATCGCGGCCATCCGCGAGGAGATCAACCCGGATTTGGCCCTGGCCGGCGTGGTGGCCACCCTTTTCGACGGCCGTACCCGGGTGGCCAATCACGTCCTGCGCCAGCTGCGCGACGATGCGCGCACCCGGGATCTGCTCTGCGACGCGGTGATCCGGGTCAATACCACCATCGCCGAAAGCGCCGATGCCGGCGCCCCGGTGGTCTTTTTCCAGCCCGCCAGCACCGGGGCCCGGGATTACCTGGCCCTGGCCGAGGAATTGGGGCGGCGTCTGGGGATCGGGCCGGGATGATCCGGGAAGACGGCGCACATCGCGGTGGGAGCGGTTTTTAACCGCGAACAGGGGTCACTCGGATCCGCGGAGAACGCAAAAAAGGAGTTCAGGCCCTCAGTCGACCACTCCCCCCCCGGCCTGCAATTGGAGCAGGTTCTTCCAGGCGAAGGGGATGCCCGGATCCAGGCTCAGGGCCGTCTGATAGGCTTCCACGGCCCGCTCGATCTCGCCCAGGGCCTGGAGGTTGACCCCGATGTTGGCGTGGTCGATGGCCGAACCGGGATCGATGGCCAGGACCCGTTCAAAGCAGGCGATGGCCCGGCGGTGGTCGCCGCGCTTGAAATGGCAGAACCCCATGAGGTTGTGCACGTCGCTGCGCCGCTCGTCCAGGGCCGCCGCGGCTTCCAGGGCTTCGAGGGCCTCCGCCCAGCGCTGGGCCCGGGTGAGGGCCGTGGCGATGTAGACCTGGATGCTGGCCAGATCCTCTCGGGGCGGAGCCATCCGGGCGGCCCTGCGCAAATGGGTCAGGGCCGCGTCGAGGCGCTCCAGCTCCAGCAGGCAGACGCCCTCGTAGAAGTGGATGAAGTGGCGGTCCGGCAGCAGGCGGTTGAAATCTTCCAGACGCGCCAGGGCTTCCGCGGCGGGTCGGGTCTCGGCGATGAGCTTGGCCGTGACCAGCCCGGCGCTGATCTGCGGCGCCCGCTCCCGGAAACAGGCTCCGGGCACGATGGTGTAGAAGGCCGGCACGCAGAGCCGGGGATGGGTGATGTCCACCAGCAGGACCGGCATGCCGCGATCCGCCAGGGTCCGGATCAGCCGGTCCACTTCCACCCGGATGTTGGCGTGGGAAAGATCGGGCAGCTCGTCCAGGCGGCGGCGGGGGCCAGGGGCGGTGACGAAGGCGGCCTGGGACGGATCCGTGAACTTGGGCAGTCCGCTGGCCTCGAAGTTGGTCCCGCTGTCGAAGTCGCCGGCCAGCTGGGCCACCTCGGTCAAGGTGCGGCTCAGGGCGCGGGCCGGGCTGGTGGCGGTGCCGGCCGTCCAGACGATTTCACTGCGGCCCGGAAAGGTGGCCGGGTCCCAGGCCAGGACGCCGATGCTGGGAATTCCCGTGTCGAGGCTGAAATCGGAGAGGTGCAGGACCACGCCGCGGCGCTGAAATTTTTCCATCAGGTCGCGGCAGACCGGATCGGCCACCGAGTCCGCATCGATGGCGGGCAGGGCCGGGCGGGAGCGGTCGATGCGGGCCGAGACGTGGCGTTCCACCACTTCACAGATTCCCTGGCAGATGGCCTCCTCGGCCCCGTTGCCGGCCGCCGGACCGTTGTAGGCATTGATGGCGTAGAACCAGTCGAAGGGGATCCGCACGGTCCGCCCGGCGGTCAGGTCGTGGGCCCAGGTCCAGCGCAGGGGCAGGTCGGCCAGGACCTCCAGGGCGATGGCGCCCTCGTCCGAGGCGTCGTGCACCGACTGGGCCAGCCGCTGGGAGGCGATGGCCTCGGTCCCCAGGGACCGGGCCGTGGCGGTGGTGAAGTTGGCCTCCTCCTGTTTGAAGCTGAAGAGGCTGTAGCGTTCCGCCAGTTCCATCACGGCGCTGGCTTCGGCTTGGGCCGGGGTGGCCCCTTTGCCCATCTGCTTGCGGTTGCCGATCACGCGCCGCGCGTCGCGACCGCAGATGCTGAAATAGACCGGAATGCCAAGCCTCCCGTTGTCGATGCGCCGGGTTTCCGCGAGGATGTCCAGATCCAGGGCGGCCAGACGACGCCGCAGGCGGGCCACGGTTTCCTCGGGGGGGACGATTTTTTCCACATCGGCATGGAACCCCTTGGGGGCGTCGCGCAGCACCAGGGGACGAGGGGGCATGGCAATCTCCGGTAAACACGAGGGGCGCTTCGCGGCGAAGCGCCCCTCGTTGCATGCAAAGGACCCGTCGGGTATCAGCCGCAGGTCTGCGACGATCCACAGCCCGAACAGCCCCCGCCGCCGAACTGGATCCCGCAGTCCAGCTTGAAGCCGAAGCCCGTGAAATCGACCTTGATGGGCTGGACCTTGGTCAGGAAATCCTTGTTGATCAGGAAGGTGAATCCGTTCACGGGAAAGCTTTCGTCCGTATCGCGCGGCTCATCCAGAGCCATGGCCAGAGACGGCCCCCCTCAGCCACCCTCGTTGAGAAAGATGCGGATCGGCTGAACTTCCCGCCCCTTGAAGTATTCGGCGATCTGTTCGGTCGCCGCAGTCGTGACCTCGAGCATGATAACCTCCTTGGATAATGAAACAAACCCGACAGTTTCGATCCCGTGCAGGGTGCCGCTACGGGCAACGCGACCAACCTAATGCCGGACAGCGGCTTTGTCAATGAGGATCATGGGGATTCCAGGGCTGCCAGGCATTGCCGATAGACCGTCAGGGCGACGTCCGAAAACAGAACGAAAATCGTCTCCCGGATCTGATCGGTGGTGCCGAGAACGGCCGCGGTGGTCTCCAGGGCGATGCGGGCGGCCTCGGCGATGGGGTATCCGTAGACCCCGCAACTGATGGCCGGAAAGGCGATGGTCGCCAGACGTCGATCCAGGGCCAGTTGCAGGCTGTTGCGATAGCAGGCGGCCAGGAGGCGTGCATCCTGGGGGCGGCCGGAGTAGACCGGCCCCACGGTGTGGATGACGAAGCGGGCCGGCAGGCGATAGCCCCGGGTGATGCGGGCCTCTCCCGTGGGGCAGCCGCCCAGGGTGCGGCACTCGGCCAGGAGCTGGGGACCGGCGGCCCGGTGGATGGCGCCGTCCACCCCGCCGCCGCCCAGCAGGGAGGTGTTGGCCGCGTTGACGATGGCGTCCACCGCCAGGCGGGTGATGTCGCCTCTCTCGAGCCGGATGCGATGGGACGCGGCCGGCATTCGCGGTTCCTGAACGGGTGAAGGGGATGCGGTCAAAGGACAGATCCATGCCAGGCAGAGGCCTCTTGAGGCCTCCGAGGGGCTTGAGAGGAGACTTCGTCCCTGGCGTTTCGAGGGCTGCTCTCCAGTTTTCTTGAGTTGCGGCAACGGGTTGAAGCTGTTTTCATAATTGCCGGGCTTGGGGCCGAATCAAATTCAGAAAAAAATAACTTGACAAGTTGCCTGTCCCGCAAGACTCTATGGCCCATAGACGCCATAGAATCGAATGAGGGCACCGATGGGTTCCGACGATGACGGATCCGGGTGCCTTTGTCAATGCCGTCATGCTCCCAAACCGCTGCCGGAGGCAGCGCCCGCATCCCCGGAAGTCCGCAGCGTTCGTGACCGAGGTTCGAAGGATCGTCGTTTCAGGCCGTATCAACACGTCCCGGGATGGGCCGGTATGAAGAAGCGACCGCCACTTGACGATTTCAGGCTTGAAAGCCTGGAGCAGAGAATCCTCCTCTCAGGGGACCCCCTGACAGGTGCGCTCTGCGCGGTCGCGCCCGAACTGTACACGGAAAGTCCCCCGGCCGAGGAGATGTCTCTTTTCGACCCGGAGACGGGCCTCCCGGACGGCGCGGTCGCCGACCGCGTCGAGCCGTCGCCGGAAGATCTTTTTTCCGGGCTGGAAGTCGAGTCCCTCGTCGCCCCGCCGGAAGATCCGGCTATGGCGGACGAGCGGGTTCCCGACGACAGCCAGATCCGTGCGTCGGGCGATCCGTGGCTGGCTTCGGTCCTGGCCCCGGACACGGAGACGGTCGCATCGCTTCCGGTCGGCCCCTATGAGATCCTCGATGACCGCCTGGCCGTTTCGGTCTACGATCATTTCGGGGACGCCACCGATCCGCCCGAATCCCTGCTCTGCATCGCCGAGGATGAAATGCTCAGCGGCCACGGGGACACCCGGGCCGCCGCCCGGGTCGCCGGCATTCTGAGCCCCGGCCATTCGCCCGGCATCCAGTCCTTCGCCAGCCTGACCCTGGAGCCCGCCAGCACCACGCGGATCGAAATCGCCGGTCCGGGGGCGGCCGGCGCGCCCGATGGGTACGATCAGATTCAGGTCTCCGGAACCGCCGCACTGGGCGGTACGCTGGAGATCGTCCTTTTGGACGGTTTTGTTCCGATACTGGGACAACCCTTCGATTTCATGACCTTTGGCACGGTTTCCGGATCTTTCCGGACCGTGACGGGACCCTTCGGATTCGGTGCCGGCAATCTCTATTTTCAGGTCGTCTCCCAGGCCGACCGGCTGCAGCTGGTGGTCACCGAAATTCCCGTCGGCCAGGGACTGCACACCACCACGGCCGCCTCCCAGCGGATGGAGGATGCCCTCGACGATCTGGCCGACCGGGCCGATCGGCTCTGGCGGGACCTGACCCTGGCCCGGCCGAGCCTCACGACCGGGATCCTGCCGGGCACCGGGCTCACCCTCAACGAACTTTTCGATATCGACGCCTACCTCGGATTCGGTCCCGCCCTGCGCGGCTATCTCGCGCCCATGCAGGTTCTCGGATCCCCGGAACGCTTCGAGATCGACGCCTTCCTGGATACCCTGCGGTCCTCATGGCTGGACGATCTGTTGGGCGGCAGCGCCCAGGCCCTGGATTTTTCGGCCCTGACCTTCACCGGCAACGGGAGCTGGATCAGTGGCATCACCATCGCCTTTGACGGGTCGGGGGCTTACACCCGGTCGGTGCCCGTGGGGCTGAGCCAGGCGGTGGGAGGCCTCGGCCCGGCCCTGGTCCAGCAGGAGGTGACCATCGAGGCCGACTTCGCCTTCACCCTCTCCCTGGGATGGGGCGATTCCACCGGGGCCACCTTCGCCTTCGATGTCAGCCGGCTGGCCTTCGATGCCGCCTTGCAGACCACGGACCTGGTCATACCTTTTAATATAGGCGACCTGGAGGCCGCCGCCGGCCATCCGCGCCACGACGCCGGAGCCATGGATCTGGAGGTCCATCTGGATATCGCCGGCGGTGGCGCCGGCAGCGGATACCAGCTCACCTTGGATCCGCTGGCCGATCCCGTTTCCCGCCTGGACCTCTCCCTGCCGGTCTACGCCTTTCTGGCCGGCGTCAACGTGAACCCGGGCGCCCAGGCGACCCTCACCCTGAGCGGAGACCTTTTCGGCCTGGCCGACGGTGGACGCGGCACCACGGCGGTGAGCGGCACGGCGGCCAACCTCGATGCCTTCCTTCCCTTTACGACCCTGACCCTTTCCGAGATTCGCGACAAGCTCGAGTCCCTGCGGGATCTGTTCCTGCCCCGGCTCGAGGTGACCCGGGGCTTCAATATCCAGATCCCCTTCATCGACGCCCGCCTGGCCGATGTTCTGGATCTGGGCGCGGCCTTCGATCTGGCGCTTCTCAGCCGTCTTGATTTCGATTCTCTGGAGACCCTCCAGGATCTGGAGGCGGCGGTCATCGCCGCCGGTCTGGTCCCCGAGGGAGACGCCGTCACCTATGATCCGCAAACCGCCACCCTCACCATTCCCCTAACCTTCGAGATCCGACTGGACACGCTCACCCTGGGTGACCTCGACCGTCTGGGACTGGTGGATCTCCAACTGCTGCAAGACGAGGGGCTGATCCAGATCGGTCCCCGCGTCGATCCGGATGACCTGCTTGACAACGGTTTCGCCAGCCTCGCCGTGCTGGCGGCGGCGGGGATCCTCAACGCCGATGCGGTGGCCGACTGGACCAGCGTCCCCCTCAAGGCCCTCGTCCAGGCCGGCATTATCGGCCCGACGGCCTTGGCGGCCCTGGATCTGGTGGAATCCGGCGGGACGGTGGACCTGGACGATCTCATCGATTCCGGGCTGGTCACCCTCGGGGAACTGGCCGAGGCCGGGATCATCACCCCGGGTTCCCTGGCGGCCAATCTCGGGTTCATTCGCGACGTGAACCTGGCGGCCACCAGTCTGGCCGACATGGCCGCGGATCTGGCCGCCGAGGCGGCCGACCTGGTAAACCTCGACGACCTGCTGGCCAGCGGCATCGACACGGCCCAGAATCTGCTCATCGATCTTTTTGAAAGCGGGCTGCTCGGGCTGGGGGACATCAATCTCGATCGACTGGGCATCCAGGACCTCATCGACCAGGGGCTCGCCACCCTGCAGCAGCTCATCGACCAGGGGTTGATCGGGGTGCAGGATTTTCTCGCTTCGGCCCTCATCGACATCGCCGACCTGGTAGCCGCCACCGCCCTGGACCTGAGCGACCTCATCGCCGAGGGGCTGCTCGCGGCCGCGGACTTTGTTCCCGCCACCCTCGTCGACGCCGGCGATTTTTTCAGCGCCGCCCTCGCCGACCTGGCCTCGGCGGTGGATGCCGGCCTGGTCGCCGTGGACGATTTCATCGATCTCACCCTGCCGGCGGCCGGCCTCATCGCCGACGGTCTGGCCAGCGCCTTCGAACTGGATTTCCGGGACCTGGTGGACGGGCTGGGGCAGGTCTCCCTGCACGATCTGGTCAATTCCGGAGTGGTGACCCTCGACGAGCTCATCGCCAACGGGAACCTCGATTTCACCCACCTGGTGGCGGATCTGGCCTTTCACCTCTCGGCGCTGATCCAATCGGGAATCGCCGATATCGCCGCCCTGGCCGCCTCCGCCCTGGTGGATGTGGGAGATCTGGCCAGGGGCTATCTCGACGATCTGGGCGCCCTGGTCGGCTCCGGACTGGTTTCCCTGGGTGATCTGGCGGCCGGGGTGCTTCTGGACCTCAGCGATCTGGGCCTGGATGAACTGGAGATCCCTGCCCTGATCGAATCGGGTCTGGCCGATCTGGCCGATCTGGTCCGGGAGAACTTCATCGGGCCGGCCCAGATGGCCGTCGATGAACTGCTGGCTTCGGATGTCGCCGCCCAGGCCGGGTCGTTGTACAGCCAGATCGTTTCCACCGGCGGGCTCATCGGCCCGGGGTCTATCATTGATCTGGACGCCCTGCTGGCCGATGCCGGCCTGCCCGTCAAGCTGCACCACCTGATCTATTTCGGGCTCATCGATCACGCCGACGTCCGGCCCCTGGGGGAAGTCGTCCTCGAGGAAATCACCGGGGCCAAGATCATCGACGCCAGCCTGGTGGAACGCTATGACCTGGTCGAGCTGGTGGCCATGGGATATCTGGCCGTCGGCGATCTCGTCGCCCAGGGGTGGCTCGACCGGAGCGACCTGGCCGATCTGCCTCCAGCCGATCTGGATGCCTTCGGATTTTCGGCGGCCCTGGTGGCCCAGCTCAGAAGCGGCGGTTTTATCGTCGACGGCACCGGAATCGATCTGGCCGCCCTTCTGGAGGACGCCGGGGTCACCCTGCGCCGGCTCATGGTGGCCGGCCTCATCGGTGTTGGAGACCTGCAGGCCGATCTGGCCAGCGTGGATCTGGACGATCTGTTCGTCCAGGGGACGGTGCCCGCCGCCGACCTTCTCGAATCGGATCTGCTGGAAGAGACGATCCTGGAGCCCTCCGTCACCCAGAACCCCCAGGGCAGGGACGTGGTGGCCGTCGCCGATCTCACCGGCCTGGCCTATCTTGATCTGGCGGATCTGTTGGAGGCCGGCCTCCTGGCCCTCGGCGATTTCGATTTGACCGGTGCCACCGTCAGTGAAGCCGATCTGCTGGCAAGCGGCCTCGTGCCGGCCAGCAAACTGGCCAACAACGGCCTGGTCCAGCCGGGAGCCCCCGATTACGTGGTGCTTTCGGATCTGCTGTCCCTGGGGCTGACCGGTCTGGCCGACCTGGCCGCCGCCGGCCTGGTGACGGAAGCCCACCTGACGACGGCCGCGCTGTTGTTGAGCGACATCCTGGCGGCGGACCTGGTGGGGCGCGCGGCCCTGGCCGATTCCGGCCTGAACGGCGCGGACATCGACCTGGAAGCCTTGTTCGCCACCGGTCTGGTGACCGAGACCGATCTGGTCTCGGCCGGCCTGGTCAACCCGGCCGATTTCTGGGACGGCAGCGCGGTCACCCTGCGCAGTCTGGTGAACGCCGGTCTCATCGACCAAACCCATCTGGCCGCCAGTGCCGTCGTCGATCTGGCGCGGCTGCTGGAATCGGACGCCGTCGGCACCCGCTACGTCATACAGCAGTTCCCCGCCTACCTCTACGAGAATCCCAACGACGCGGATACCATCCCGGATCCACGCCCCCAGGACACGATCCCCATCGAGGTGCTGCTCGTCGACCCCCACAGTCCCTTTGCGGCCATGGTCAAGCAGGGGCTGCTGCGCGGGGACCGCTTCATCAACAAGATCTTCGAGCAGGGGGACATCGAGGCCCTGCTGGGCATGCCCTCCGGGACCCTGGACGAGATCGTCCACGTGGGGACGGTGGACCTGGAGACCCTCCTTTCTTCCTTATTATATGACGTGACCCTGGCCGAATACGTGACCCAGGAATTCGTCGACGTGTTCGACTTCGACAACCTCGATCTGGATGTGGCCGAACTGGAATCCGCCTTCGCGGTGGAGATCGACGGCGCCTACCCCCTCACGGTTCCCCTTTACAGCCTCATGGCCCTGGATTACGGCGAGATCACCCTGGTGGATCTCATCGGCGAGGGCTTTCTCGGGGCCGACGATCTGAGCGACGCGGCCGGCCTGGAGCTGGACATCCGGGCCCTGGAGTACTCGATCCTCTTCGAGTACGGGGACCTGAACAACTACATCAGCGCCCATCAGGTTTTCCTCCATGACCTGATCCGGCGGGTCTACATCGGCGACCTGGTGGACCTGGGCGCCCTGGATGCCGACGATCTCGTCATCCGCCAGAGTGCGACGCCGGCGCAGTTGGCCGGGCTCATCGAGGCGGGCCTCGTCACGGCCGCCAGCTTCAAGGACGTGGCCCTTTCTCCAGCCGCCCTGAACGCCTCGGGTCTGGTGACCACGGCGGATCTGAACGCCTTCAACCTCATCGCCTCCGGCCAGGTGTCGTCGGCCGCCCTGCTGGCTTCAGGCCTGGTTTCGGTGGGGCAGTTGGCGGCCGAGGGGTTCCTGGACGCCGGCGACTTTGCCGGCACCGTCACCGGGGTGACCCTGGACCGCATCCACCGTTCCGACATCTTCGATCGGGCCCTCATCGAGGCCTTCGGACTGGTGGCGGGAAATACGGTGGTCCTCACCGCCCCGGCCGGCGACACCCTCCTGGACGCCGGCGGCAGCCCCCTGGCCACCCTGGCCGATCTGGTGAAAAAGGAAGTCGTCACCCCGGCCCATCTGGCCCCCGGCACCCTGGTGGACAAGGATCTGCTGCTGAGCCAGGGCCTGACCACCCTGGCGGGTCTGGTGGACGCCGGCCTCATCGCTCCGGACGACATCCGGCCCGCTTCGCGCAGCATGGATGTCCGGGCCCTCAACGACCGCGGGGTTCTGGCGTTCAGCCGGTTGGCGGACCTGGATCTGCTCATGGCCCTGGGGCTGGTGGCCGATGACGCCTACGTGCCGGATCTGTTCGGCCTCACCGGCCACACCGTGATCCTGGCCGGGCAAGAGGGGCTCGATCTGGTGGGCCTGGTCACCGATACCTTGGCCGATCTGGAGGCCCTGGTCGGCGGGGCCTTCGATCTGACCATCGATGTCGACGCCCTGCCCGCCGCCGCGGCCTGGGCCGTTTCCGATTTCAGCCTGACGGCCGAGATCGCCTTCGACGTCGAGGTGTCGGACGTTCCGGCCCGGCTGGGCTTCATCGGGGTCACCCTGGGAACGGAAGAGGAAGCGAACCCGGTGCATGTGGCCCTGACCCAGACCGTGATCCTGGACGCCGATCAGGACCTTCTGACCACTGGTGATCGGACCTTCACCTTCGACCAGATGACAGGATCCGGCCTCTCGGGGCGGCTGGTGACCGCGGCCGGCGGCCAGGCCGAGGCCACGCTCCACGGCATCCAGGTCAATACCGGCCTGGGCGGTCTGGACGCCGGACCGGAGGCCGTCTTTCTTTTCGAGGTGGCCGATCCGGCCCGGTCCTTTTCCGATCCGGAGTATCTGACCATCACCATCGAAGATCTGCCCACCGTCTTCGAAGTCTATTCGTACCTGCGTCTGGACGACCTCATGTCGGCCCTTCTGCGGGCCAGGAATTATGTCTTTGCCGCCTTCGACCAGCTTCCCTTCTGGGTCACGGACCCCAACAGCCCGCTTTACGAACTGCTCGGCGATACGACCATTCCGCTGATCAACCTGACCCCCCGGGAGCTGCTGGATGTCGTGGGCGACATTCAAGACGCGGTGGACCGGGTGCAGCGGGCCCTGCGCGATCCGGAAAACGACCTGCAGAAGCTGGTCCGCTTCGTCATGGACAGCCTGGGGCTGGACTTCGAGACCGACCATGATCTCTTCTCGGTCGGCATCCAGGCCGGGGCCCTGATCCTGAGCATGCGCCTGGAGAAAGAAAGCGAGAAGAACGTCCCCTTCAACTTCGACCTGGCGGCCTTCGCCGGCCTGGTCCCCGGCGGCATTCCCGGAATCGGCGGCCTCGAAGACCTCATCGCCCTGGAAGGCAGCGGCAATCTCAACGTCAAGGCCTTCGCCCAGATCCTGATCGAGGCCGGGGTGGCGGTTTCCGGTCGGCAAACCCAGCCGTCCGCGCCGGTGGATGTCTTCCTCCTGGACTACGACGACCAGGGGACCGCCAGCAGCGCCGACGATACCGGCACGAAGGTCGTGGCGGGCTTCAAGGTCCTGGCGCAGGGGATTTCCCTGGGCTTCGAAGTCTTTGATTCCATCGGCCTGCGGACCAATGACGGCGGGCTCGACTATGACCGGGACGGCCTGGGCGGGCTGGACGGCGTGCTCTACACCACCGACGCCACCATCGACGCCGACGGGAACGCCACCACCAACCCCGAACTGAGCGATCCCACGGATCGCAGCGATTTTGTCACCGTCGCCTTCGTCCTCGACCAGCAGTCGCCGGTGGACGACGACGGCCGCTTTTACTTCGGCAGTGAAAACCTCCTCGACAGCCTCGATTTCACCGGGGTCGACGGCGGGTTCGAGCTCTTCCTGCCCCTGACGGTGGATGTCTTCGGCACCCAGACGGACCTCACCACGCCCCTGTGGATCCGCACCAATCCCTATTACGATGAGGGCGACGGCACCCCCACCAACGACGGCCTGGAGCAGATCTTCCAGCATCTGTTCGGACTGGCCGGGGCCGGGCCCGAAGATCCGATCCTGGTGACGGCGCCGGATTTCGAAAGCCTGCTGGGCGACCTGGTGGACAGCGTCATCCGCACCCTCCTGGAGCAGCTGGCCGCCAGCATCGGCGAGCTCAAGGCCCTTTTTCTCGACCTCGATTTCCTCGATGCCACCATCCCCGGCACGGCGGTGAGCATCCGCAGCGTCATCGAGGGGGCCGCCGGCGGCGACAACGGTCTTGCCGGGGTGCCCACCGCCGCCGGCCTGGAGGCTTTCCTCGACATCGACACCTATGTGCTCGAATACCTCAAGACCGTGTCCTGGATCGGCCCCGACTCGGTGGCCGACGGCGGGGTCACGGTGGCCGAGATCTGGAGCGGCCTGGTCGATTTTCTGCGCGACCACTGGATGGTCACCCTGCCCGGGATCGGGGGCCAGGGCAACCCGAGCTTCTTGACCATCGGCGGATCGGGCAGCCTCTTCACCGTGGCCGTCGACATCCCCTACACCATCAGCGACACCATCCCCATCGATTTTGGCACGAACCTGGGCAACAGCGGCCTGGCGGTCTCCGGGGATCTTGAATTCGCCTTCGCCCTGCAGACCGGACTGGCCTTCAGCTTCAGCATCGATCTGACCGGCGAAAACAGCGCCTTCGCCTTCGACGAGTTCTTCGTCAGCGCCGCCGTGGCGGTCAACGACATCGAACTGGCCCTCACCTACCAGGACACGGTCTCACTGACCACCCACGTGGGCAGCGACTACGGGGACCTGGAACTGAACCTGGGCGGGAGCATCTATCTGGAGGGCGGCGGTTTCGTTTTCAACCACGAGCAGAACAAAGCCGGCGACGTCACCTTCGAAAACAGCTTTGCCCTCTACCTGCCCCTCACCCTGACCATCGGCGGGGGCGGGGTCGAGCTGGGCAACCTGACATTTGCCGACAGCGATTTTTACGACGGGGTCCTGGATCCGGGATTCGCCGTTCACCTCCAGGACATCGACGGGATCTTCAATGCCGCCGTCTATCTGGTCCTGGACCTGCTGGGCGAAGAGATCGAGAGCATCCGGGGCGACATCGTACCCATCTACGCCGCCGACGGCAGCACGATCAGCGCGGGCAACGCCTTCGTCACCCGCACCATTCCGGGCACCGACATTTCCCTGAACGCCGTGCTGGGGCTGGAAAGCCTCCTCAATCTGGGCGCCTACATCCGCCATTATCTGCGCCCGGCGCTGGGCGAGACCGGTTTCACCCGCGATCCGGCCATCCCCCTGGGCGACGGCACCAGCGAAGGGGGGGCCAACTACTATGGTCCCAGCGGGCCGACGCTGGGCGGCTTCTTCGCCTATCTGCAGGCCAACTGGATCCCCACCCTGGGCGGCGGGGCCGGCGGGCTGGCCTGGGAAATGATCGAAAACGACGGCGAGATCGTGGGGATCACGGTGACCTTCGCCCAGGATCTGTCCTTCCAGCGCCAGTTCGGGCTCGCCTTCGGCGAAGAAGTGGAGGCCATCGGGCTCACCGTGGACGGGGAGGTGGAAATCGATCTGGCGGTGGCCGTGGACCTGGCCATGGTCTTTTCCTTCAACTGGGATACCGATGAGATCGATTTCGACATCCCGCGGCTCGATTTCAGCGCCCACGCCTCGGCCGATGACATCGTGGTGGGGGCGGGCATCGGGCCCCTGAGCGTCAGTCTGGGCAGCGACGAATTTCTCAAGGGCCGGCTCTCCCTGGATCTGGGCGCCGAGATGGCCTACGTGGACGGGGTCTTCGATTTCGATCCCACCGGGAGCAACCATCTCGACGTCTATCTGCCCATCTACGCTTCTTTGGGCGATTATGGATTCGGTTCGGGCACCGACCCCCCGAGCCTCTCGCTCACCGGCACCATCTTCCCCGAGGGGGGCGGCGCTCCGCAGATCGGCTTTTCCCACCAGAACATGGAGCAGCTCCTCGACTTCGGCGATTTCAACCTCGGCTCCCTCATCGCCATCATCCAGAGCACCCTCGACTGGCTCAGCAGCATCTCCAACCTGGATTTCATGACCTATGAGATCCCGGTCATCGACATGCAGGTGGGTGAACTCTTCGATTTCGCCTCCTCCTTCGCCGACAAGGTCGCCTCGCGCATCGACTTCGAGCGCATCAACACCATCCAGGATTTCATCGAACAGTTCACCCAGGCCGGGATCCTGCCTCCGGGCCTGAGCGTGGTCTACGACGCGGCCACCAACGTGTTGCGCCTGCCGGTGGACTTCGACTTCAACTTCAACGACCTCAACCTGCGCAACCTGGCCAACCTGGCGGAGATCGACTATCAACAGCTTCTCGAGTTCGGCGACCTGTTCACCACCGATTTCGACAAGGACCAGATTCTGGACGGTCTGCTGGGGATGCTGCGCGCCCCCCTGGACCAGCTGGCCCGCTGGGAGCTGCTGGACATCGCTTCCTTCAAACCCAAGGCTATTTCCGTCGCCGATCTCGAGGCCCTGGAGCTGATCCGGCCGGGCGCCCTCCCCGGCGCCACCATCTCCCTGGCCGATCTGCTGGCTTCCAGCGCGGTGCAGGTGACGCTGGAGCAGCTCTTCCAGGTGGATCTGCTCACGGCGGCCGATCTGGCGGCCAACCTGAAGATCGATTTCGACGATCTGATCGCCTCGCGCCTGGTCAGCCTGAGCGACCTGGTTTCCCTGGGCGTCACCCTCTACGGCGCCGATGGGACCACCGTGGTACAAAACCCCGCCGACGCCCGGTACGTCAGCCTCAATGCCGGCCCCAACGCCCTGCTCAACCAGAAGGCCTTCGCCCTGACGGATCTGATCGAGATGGGCTTTTTGTCCCGCAATGAATTCGATCTGGCCGGGACCCTGATCAGTATCGCCGTTTTGGAAAGCGAAGGCCTCATCGCCGAAAACGCCCTGGACTCCCTGGGCGCGGCCCAGATCGCCCTGGGCGATCTGCTCGATTCCGATCTGGTGAGCGTCACCCTGGCCGATCTCATCGGCAGCGGGCTGGTGGGCCGCGGCAACATCCCCGCCCTGGGCCTGGTGGCGCCCGAGCTGCTCAGCCTGGATGGGTTCAGCCTCTACGACTACGTCGACCTGGGGATGCTCTCCCAGGAGCAGATCGTGGGCTATTCCTACGACCTGCTCAATATCCAGAATCGGCCCGTCTCCCTGAACTGGGACCTGGGAGATGTGCTGGAGCTGGGCTTCAACACCACCGCCACCGTCCTGGTGACCGTGGAGGCCGGCTTCGAATGGATGATCGACTTCGACGGCCCCACCGGCACCGAGGGGATCACCTTCCTCATCGACAACGCCCGGGTCGCGGGCCGGGCCGAGCTGGAGCTGGAGAACCTCGAGCTGGCCGCGCGCCTCGGCTTCCTCCAGCTCAACGTGGGCGGAAACCCCCAGTCCGGGCTGAACCTGCTGGCCGAGGCGGTGGTCACCCTGGATGAGGACGGGAATCTGGAGACCGACAACGACCGCCGTTTCAGCTTCACCGACCTGGTGAGCGGCGGGCTCATCGACCATTTCCTCTTCGACTTTACCGGCTACGCCTATGCCGGCCTGGTGGGGCTGGACATCGACCCCAACATTCCCGGTCTGGACGAGAGCGGGTTCAATGCCATGGAGCTGTCCATCACCATCCCGGATCTGTTGAACTGGGACGTGGTGGAGGTTTTCGCCCAGGGCGAACTCACCCAGGACCAGCGGCAGCAGCATCTGGCCCAGGATCACGTCCTGGTCATTCACCCGGCCTTTGACGACCTCTTCAATTTCCGTGAACTCGACTTCGCCTCGATCATCCAGGCCATCCGCGAAGGCGTGGCCTTCCTCGAACGGGCCCTGGAAGAAACCGCCTTCTATTCGGCCAATATCCCCCTCATCAACAAGAAGGTCAGCGACGCCTTCCGGTTCGTCGACGACCTGCTGGAAAAGGTGGAACTGGCGGCCGCCGATCCGGCCGCGGTGATCCAGGAGGTCGAGGCCCTCATCGAGGAGGCCCTGGGCATCAGCGACACGAGCACCTTCGGGCTCTCGCTGGACGATGCCGGGGGCCGCACCGCGCTGAAGATCCACCTGGAATGGGACAAGGTCCTGTCCGACATCATCGGCGAGGCCTATACCGACCTGAGCTTCGCCCTGAACCTGGGCGACATCTTGAGCCTCTTTACCGGCGGCAGTTCGAGCTGGGACTGGGTCAACCAGCTAGTCTCGGCCGGGGCCCACCTGCAGTGGGATGCCCGGGTGGAGATGGTGCTGGACTTCGGCATCGATTTCACCGACATCCTCGACGGCGACATCGACTTCTTCCTCTACGATTACGACGAGGGGACCGGGGACGGGACCCGTATCGAGATCGGCCTCTACATCGACGGCAGCGATCTGGAGCTGATGTTCAACCCCTTCGGGATCGGGGTCGTGGGCGGCTCGGCCCGGCTGGGGAGCCTGACTTACAGCGGCGGATCCTCGCCCGACTACTGGACCCCGGGAGCCACGGTGAGCGCCGTGGACTACGCCACCTTCACCCTGGGGATCGAAGGCCAGAATCCGGGCGATGCCGACGGCCGCTTCTACTTTTTCGACGAGACCCTCTCCGAGAACTGGTTCTACGATCTGACCGGCGGGTTCGACATCTACCTGCCCATCGAGATCCCCGGGTTCTGGGGGCTGGATCCGGTCCACATTTACACCAACAACCAGGTTTACGGGGACCAGGTCCTCCTCGAGGCCCTGGACCGGCTCTTCGGCGGGTCCGGCAGCGGCCAGGCCGACGCGGTCATCGTGGACCTGCCCGAATTCAGCGCTCCGGATTTCGGTCTGCTGAACATCCTCAACGATCCCACCTATATTTTGGACGGGATCGACTGGGCCCTGGGAGTCGTGGGCGACGCCCTGGGCTCCAGCTTTGCCCAGGACATCCCCCTCATCGGCGACAAGCTCTACAAGGCCGCCACCTTCCTCACCGAGATCCGCACCGGGTTCCTGGCCGACCTGCGCGCCAAGCTCAACGGCCCGGGCAAGGCCATCGAGTTCATCCGCGACTCCATGTGGGATGTGTTCGGACCCGGCGGGCTGAACATCCTCCTTGACGCAGACGGCAACGGCCGCATCGAAAAGGCCGACATCGGGGTGGGCTGGTACGACGCGGACGGTAACCGCATCAAGGACTGGAAAGAGGGCGAGCGGGTGCCCATGGCCGGGTACATCTACGATGCCGACGACAACTACGTGGATGACTCGGGCACCCCCACCGGCAGCCAGTGGCAAATGGCAGAGGATGCCGACGCCATCCAGTTCGAGGTCCCCCTGGGGGGGGTGGCCTTCGGCACCGGGATCGACATCCCCCTGGACATCGACGTGCCGGCCTTCGCCCTCAACGTGGACGGCGGGTTCGCCGTGGAGATGACCTGGAGCTTCGACCTGGCCTTCGGCCTGAGCGTGGCGGACGGCTTCTACCTGGGCACCAACGATGCCACCGCGCCCAACGATCCCGAGCTGGAAGTGGAGATCGGGGCCTTCCTGGACGGCCAGCCCCTGAACAACGCCACGGTGACCCCCTTCTACGCCGAGGGCAAGCTGCTCTTTTTTATCATCAGCGTCCAGGACATCGACCGCGACGCGGGCCAGCCCGGGTTCCAACCCTCGGGGGTCTTCGGGTTCCTGGAGCTGGACATCCTCGGGGCCGCGGACACCGGTCGGGTGACCCTCAACCACCTGATCACCGCGGCCGTCGACGACCTGTTCGACATCGATTTCGGGGTCGAGGCGACCCTCAACACCACCATCGTCCTGGACATCGGCGACGTGGGCCTGCCGCGGCTCAAGGCCGACTTCATCGCCTCCTGGTCCTGGACCCTGGACGCGGGATCGGGCGAGCCCGAGTTCGGCCTCTACAACCTGCGCATCGACATCGGCACCTTCATCACCGACATCCTCAAGCCCATTACCGACAACATCAGCGACATCCTCGATCCGTTCAAGCCCATCGTGGAAGTCTTTACCACCGAGGTGGCCGGGCTGGACGTGATCTGCGATCCGCCGACCCTCCTGGGCCTGGTCAACCTGATCCTGCGCACCCTGGGCTACAGCGAGATCCCGGTGGAGTTCTTCAACGCCGTGCGCACCATGATCGACGTGGTGGATCAGGTGGACGCCATGATCGGCCGGGAAGGCGAGATCCTCCTGGGCGACATCATGGGCCTGGGCACCGGCAACGTCACGGCCCGCCAGGACACGGCCGAGCTGCCCGGATGGCTCAGCGACTTCATGGACGATCTGACCACGGGGAGCATGGGGCTGACGGCCGCATCCGGCAACAGTTTCTCCAGCGGCGGGTCCTCCACCGAGCGCGGCGGGTTCGAGATCGTCGATTACATCCTGGACATCAGCAACTGGATGAAGCTGATCACCGGGGGCGACGCCATCCTCTTCACCTACGAGCTGCCCCTCTTCGAGTACACCCTCAAGTTCAAGCAGGACATCGCCACCATCACGGCCGGGCCGGCGGTGATCAAGGTCTCGGCGGTGGGCAACTTCAACTTCACCGCCGACCTGGGCTTCGGCTACGACACCTACGGGGTCCGCAAGGCCATCGATACCGGCAACTGGTGGTATGTCTTCGACGGGTTCTACGTGGCCGACTGGGGGATCACCAGCGGCCAGGAGAAGCCCGAATTCACCGTGGGGCTGGAGATCGGCCTGGAAGCGACCCTCTGGCTCCTGCTGGTGGAGGCCGGGCTGGGGGGCGTGGTGGGCTTTGAGATGGCCCTGGATCTGGCCGACATCCCCCCCGACGACGGCCGCATCCATCCCACCGAGTTCGCCGAGATGTGGCGCTATACCGGCAACGACGCCCCCGGCGGCCTGCTCAACCTCATCAACCTCGACGGCCGGGTCTACTTCAAGGCTTACGTCTTCGTGGATGTGGGCATTTCCATCCCCTTCATCGGCAAGATCATGAAGCGGGTGGTGGACTGGACCATCTTCGACATCACCCTGGCCGAATGGGAGTACCGGGCCCCCACGGTCCAGCCGGTCCTGGCCCATGCGGATGGCGACACCCTGGTCATCCACTCCGGCAAGCGCGCCGGCGACCGCAAGTACCTCAACTACAGCGACGGCGGCGAAAACTTCACCCTCAGCGGCACCTCCGGTTCCATCACCGTGGCCTTCGACGACTGGTCCCAGACCTACACCGGCAGCTTCACCCGGGTCGTCGCCGACGGCGGGGCCGGAGACGACAAGCTGGACGCCTCGGGCCTGAGCGGGGTGGCGGTGGAGTTCGACGGCGGACCGGGCAAGGACACCCTCATCGCCGGCAGCGGCGCCGCGGCCATCCTCCTGGGTGGAGACGGCAACGACACCCTCAACGCGGCCAAGGCCACCGGCGCCGTTTACATCGACGGGGGCCCGGGCGACGACCGGATCACCGGCGGCACCACCGGGGCCGTCAACACCCTCATCGGCGGGCCCGGCGACGACCGGATCAGCGGTGGCGACGGGGACGATCTCATCGACGGCGGTTCCGGACTGGACACCCTCAGCGGCATGGGGGGCAATGACACCTATATCTTCGAAACCGGGTTCGGTGCCGACAACTTCCGCGATACCCAGGGCAGCACGATCATCGACCTGAGCGCGGTGACCGACCCGCTGACGGTGACCATCTCCAGCACCGCCGTCACGATCCTGACGCCCAAAGAGGAGCTGCGCCTGGGCCAGGCCAAGGTCGGCCAACTGATCCTGGGCACCGGCCGCGACACCCTGCTGATCTCCGATCCGCCCGCCGGCACCCTGGAGATCGTGGACTCGGGCGGGCCGAGTACCACCACCTTCACCTTCGGCCGCAACACCTCCAACAAGGCCGACGGGATCATCTCCTTCGTGGACGCGGACGACGACCTGGACGAGGTCGTCTTCAAAAACATCCAGGGCATCGAGATGGATCCGGCCCAGGATGACATCATCGTCATCAACGACCACCAGATCCGCAACGGCCGCCACAGCGGGGGCACCATCGTCAACGGCCGGGACGTGTTCGAATTCACCGACCAGGTGGAACGGTTCACCATCGTCAGCCAGTTCTCGGAGATGGAAGACGACACCGAGGCGGTCTTCTACCCGATGAACCTGACGATCAGCTCCACCACCGGCACGGCCGAACTGGGCGCGGCCAGCATTTCCATCACGGCCCAGAACCTGAACATCCGGCCCTCCACCAATGCCGGGAGCATGCATCTGGCGGCCCACGACATCCTCATCGCGGTGATCGAGGACTGCGTGCTGGACACCTCGGTGCACGCCACGGGCAAATTTTACATCGACGCCGACAGCATCGGCACGGTCCTGGGTTCGGCCTCGCCCCTGGTGCGGGACAGCGCCGACAGCCTGGGGATCATCGCCCACGAGATCGACGCCCACGACATGGACTGGGACATCCGGGTGAGCTCCCTGGCGGTCGACGCCCGGATCAACGCCATCAACGACGGCAACCTCATCGTGCGGGTCGACACGGCGAACCCCTCCGATCAGCGGTCCATCACCCTCAACGCGGATGTGACCTCCGGGTCCGGGGACAACGACGACCGGCTCGGCGGCGGCACCATGCGCTTCGTGGCCCAGGGCGACATCCGCCTGGACAACGGGATGCGCTTCGAAGGGGCCGCCTCCCATCTGGTCCTGGCCGGGGACAACATCTTCAACGACCACTACCCCGGATCCAACCCCATCCAGACCACGGTGGGCGGGATCACCGTGCTCACCCGCGACGAGGGCAACCCGGCCGGCGGCACCGAAATCCTCATCCAGGAGACCGACAGCCTGGTGGTCTACGGACTGACCGACCTGCTAAACCCGCCCAATGCCAGTCCGGTGGGGCTATCCAGCGCCTACGGCACGATCACCGTGATCTGCCAGGGGATGGTCGCCACCAACGAATCCGAGATTGCCCGCCTGACCCTGGATTCGGGCAGCATCATCACCCGCACCGCCGACCGGGACATCACCCTGACGGCCGACGACTTCCAGTTCTGGACCTTCGCCCCCGGCAGAGAGAGCGGCACCGACCGGGAAGCGGGCGGGGTCATCGGCTCCGGTGAGCTGACCATTCTGACCTCTCATGCCACCCGGATGCTCATCGGCGGCTCGGCCGAGCATCCCCTGGGCAACGACTGGACTTACATCCGCGACGAGTATCCGGCTTTCCTGAATTACCCCGAGCATGTGGGTGGTACCTTCACGGGCCCCGAAGGCGAGAAGAAGTACGCCAATGACGGGACCCTCTTCATCGATACGGCCCATTTCTCCACCACCGACCTGTCGGCCCTGGGCGACGGGTTTACCCTGATCACCTTCGGCTCGGGCTACGACCTGGAGCGCATCGTCTTCGGCGACGCCTACGATCAGGCGACCATCAAGAAGGACGGCTCTCCGCGCGACCGCGATTCGTCCTTCCGCGACGACGTGGTCTTTAACGCCGAGCGGATCTACATCGAGGGCGAGGTCGAGGCCCAGAGCTGGCCCCGGGTCCACGTGGAGATGAACACCGAACGGCTCCACGTCAAATCCAAGAACATCAACAACCCCCTGGGGGGTACGGATTCGGGGATCACCGGCGATTATCTCGATCTGATCGGGGTCCAGGACCGGATCATCTGCGACGGCTGGATCGTCACCACCTACGGCGACATCTGGATCGACATCCCGGGTGACGGCGAGGCCTACGTTTCGCCCATGATGTCCGACGTGGTGGACCAGACCAAGCTGCGCAACAACTTCATCCAGGGCGTGGCCGGGATCCTCAGGACCAACAAAGATGGCGGCGTGATACACATCGAGACCGCCGAGTCGGTGGTGATGGAGGGGCGCACCTACGTCAACGGCGACGGGGCCCGCATCGAGATCTTCCCGGGCAGTTTCTTCGAGCTGGTCCAGATCGCCGGCGGGATGTACGCCCCGGGCGAAGACAGCCTGATCCACATCGAGGCCCCTGAGGCTGTGTACATCAACGGTGAGATCCTGGCCGGGGCCGAATGGCGCGGCGGGGTCAAGACCAAGGTGGCCGACGGGGCCGACGTCATCGTCCACACCCCGCACGAGCTGCGGATCTACGGGGCCATCACCTCCACCGACGTCATGGATCTGGTCGGCACGGTGGACTGGGACTACAACGACCGCGACGCGGTGAGCGCCAGCATTCATCTCACCGGTCAGCTCACTTCCCTGGCCGACAACAGCCTTTTGCGCCTCGAGGGCCCCCAGGACATCCTCATCGAGGGGAGCATCTTCGTTCGCGGGGAAAACTCGGGCCTCTACATCGAATCCTACGACCAGCGGGTCAAGTTCGCCACTTCCTTCGTGGAGGTCGAGGACGGGATCGACGTCATCGCCGGCGGCGAGAACATCGATCTCGACCTGAAGGACGCCAACGGCGATCCGCTGCGCAGCAGCGTCCTGGTGGAGGCCACGGCGGTGATCACCTCCTTCCAGAACGGCAGCGACATCCGCATCACCGGGGCCTACGACGTGGACATCTACGGCTCCATCGTGGCCGGCGGGGCCATCGGGCCCACCGGGGTGATCTGGTCCGGTACCGATTCCCGGGCCGTCATCACGGCGGGCCAGCAGCTCTATCTGGATTCCGGGGTCCTGGCCAGCGACACGGTGACGCTCATGGGCGGGGCCGCCGGCAGCGACGACACCACCATCGGCACCAGCGCCGACGGACCCTACGTCTACACCGCCCCGGAGGCGCCGGCCCACACCGGGCTCGGCCCGGGCGTGAACCAGGCCGTGACCCTGCGGTTCACCGACGCCGCGGGGGCCTCTGCCGCGGTCGCCGTCACGGTGGACAACACCCTGACCCTCTACCAGATCATCGGTCTGCTCAACGCCCAATTCGAATCCCAGGGGCTGGCCCTGGCGGCGGTGGAGGACATCTCCGAGACCACGGATGCCGGCCTGGGCATCACCGTGGTGCGGCCCTCGGGACGGATTGCCCTCAAGAGTCCCACGGGCTTTGCGGTCCTGGCCAGTTCCACCAGCCCCGGACTGCTGGGTTTCACCGATCTGGCCGGCGATGCAGAGGCTGCTCGCGAAATGCGCCGGCTCAGCGTGGTCATCGACACGGCCGGCGGCCTGACCTCGGCCGGCCGCACCTCGGACGGCACTCCCGGTCTGGCCTACATCTACGGCGAGTCGGGCATCGAGATGATGGGTCACATCTATTCCGGGGCCAACAAGACCCTGCTCTGGGACGCTTCGGGGAATCTGATCAAGGAGATGATCGACTGGGATGCCAGCGTGGGCGGGGATGTGCTCATCGAGTCCCCCGGCCAGGTCTTCATCGGCGGCTGGACCCTGAACATGGACACCGAGGTGGTCCTCGGCGGGAACCTCGAACTGCGCTTCACCGATGCGCCGGGGGGCACGGCCCTGGGGCCCGTGGTGGTGATCGCCGCCGGCGACACGACGGACAACCGTTACCTGAGCGACCTTGTCGCGGACATCCAGAGCGCCCTGGACGGGGTCTTCGGCGGCGCCATCAGCGTCAAAGCCGAAGACAACCGGGTCGTTTTTTACAGCGACGACCCCTTCACCCTCTCCTCGGCTTCGGTGAACCTGGGCCTCATCGGCTTCGGCAGCGGCAACAGCCAGGCCTCCGAGCTGGTGGCCGACGCCGCGTACAGCGCCCCGACGGCCTACACGCCGCCCGCCGCGCCGCTGTCCGCGACCCTGGTGGTCAACAAGGGCAACGGGGCCGCATGGGGCCAGGTCTCGGTGAACATCGCCGCCGGCACCTCCCTGCGACAGCTGGTGGACCTCCTCAACGACGCCCTGGACGATACGATCCTGAATGATTTCTGGGTTATGTCCGATCCTTCGGATCGCCTGGTGTTCACCAACGCCTACGACTTCCAGCTCGACGCGGCCTCGGTCAACGTCGCCGCCCTCGGCCTGACCGACGTGGCTGTCAGCACCCAGGCCTCCGACCGCGATCCGTCCACCTACGAGGCCCGGGCCATCAATTCCCTCTACGGCGACGTGCTCGATACCGGCGGCTACATCGCCGCCAAGAACGGGATCCATCTGCGCAACGTCTCCAGCGCCGCCCATCCCTACGTGGGCACCGAGATCGGCCTGCGCATCGAGGGCTCCAGCGAGATCACCACCCACGCCGACGAGAGCATCATCCGCATCGACAGCCGGTTCGACGCAGAGATCGAGGGGCACCTCATCGCCGGCGGCGAAGTGGAAAACATCCGCGACGCCGAGACCGGCGGCTATATCGGTTCGGTCTACCACGACTTCGGCGCCGCGGCGGACCAGACCGAAATCGTGATCACCGCCGAACATCAGGTGCGTATCGGCACGATGATCAAGGCCGGGGGGCTGATCCGGCTCAGCGGCGGGGACGACCCCTTCCAGGGCGACCCCAACGACCTCTTCAACTTCAGCGACACCAGCGTCCTCGTCTACGGGTCGGCCCTGCTGGAGACCTGGGGCGAGAACAGCCGCATCGTCCTCGAGGGGCCGGACGAGATCAAGGTGATGACGGCCACCCATCTCCAGGAGATCGAGCCCGACACCTGGGTCAAGGGGGACCTGGGCCGCATCGTGGCCGAGGGCCAGTTCATGCTGGCCGGGTATCTGCCCTCCGAGGTGACCCTCCGGATGTGGAAACGCATCGACGCCTACACGGCGCCGAATGCCTACACCCCGCCGGGTTCGGATCGGGTGGTGACCCTGGTCTTCAACGACGTCAACGGTGCCCCCTGGGGCCAGATCACCTTCACCGTCACCGCCGGCATGCCCTTCGACCAGGAAGGGGTGACGGACCTCGTCGAGCTGATCAACGCCCGCTTCAACGTTTCGCCCGCCCTGGCCGATTTCTACGCGGCGCCCAGGGATGACGGGCGCCTGTTCATCGGCTGCCCCTACGATTTTCAGATCGACGAGAGCTCCAGCAACGCCGGCGTGCTGGGAATGAGCGACGTGGCCGGAGCGGCGGCGCCGGTGCCGTCGGTCAAGGCCGAGGTCCAGGAGGCCGTGGTCATCCCCTCCATCTTCTTTGGCGGGGGGGGCGACGGCAGTCTCCTCCTTTTCATCAAGAGCATCTTCAACGGCAGCGACCACTTCATGGATCTGGAAGTCGGCCAGGAAGGCCGCTACCTGATGCTCACCGGCTACGGGTACGATTTCGCCATCCTGGCCGACGATTCCGAAAACATCGACCTGCTGGGGCTGGCCCCCCTGCAGCGTGCGGTGGTCTACTACCCTGAGGCCCAGGTGGTCGCCGATCTTTCATTGCCGGACACCGGAGCGCTCATCGCCGACGTGGTCCTGGCCATCGAGATGGACGACCTGATGGGCGGGACCCTCAGCGGCACGGTGACCGTCAGCGCCGCGGCCACGGCCGGCAACACGACCCGCGAAGACCTGGTGGCCGACATCAACGCGGCCCTGGACGCCACGGTTTTCGCCCCCATCCAGGCGGCCCTGGTGGACGGCAAGCTGGTTCTGAGCAGCCTGGGCTACGAATTCGAAGTCCTCGCCGCCTCCGAGCGGCTCAATCTGCTGGGTTTCCGCGGCCCCTGGGAGACGGTGGAATACCGGGAGCTGTCCGAGCTGACCGCCAGCGGGGCCCTGCCGGTCACCGGCCAGCTGGTGCGGGACGTGGTTCTGGTGATCCGCATTGACGAGACCGATCTCGACGACATCCTCTACGGGGCGGTGACGGTCACGGCGGCCAGTACCGCGGCCAACGTCGGCCTGAGCGACCTCATCGACGACATCAACGTCGCCCTGGCCGCCACGTCCATCCCCCGGTATGCCGGCCTCGATTTCGGCGACTACATCAGCGCCGAGGCCCGCGACGGGGTCCTGGTGCTGGTGGGGACCCACGACTTCAAGGTCAAGAGCGCCTCGCGCCAGGTCGCCCTGCTGGGAATGACCGCCGGGGTGGATCTGACGGCCGCCTACATCCTCTTCAACGCCTATCTCAACGGGGCCCCGGGGGCGGCGACCCCCGTGCTGCCCGGATCGGTGACCCTGCATCTTGAGGTCCAGCGGCCCGGGCAGATCGCGGCCGGGACGGTTCTGATCCCGGTGGACGGGACCAACGCCACGCTGGCGGACCTGGCCGGAGACATCAATGCCGCCCTGCTGGTGGCCGGCTTCGGCGATCTCCAGGCCCAGGTGGACGGAACCCGGTTGATTTTCGAAAGTCTGTATGATTTCGAACTGCTCAACACCTCGGTCAACCTCGGCTACCTGGGGGTGGCGGCGACCGCTTCCAGCCGGGCTCCGGTCCAGTACGAGGTGACGGCCGCCAGCGCCGTGCCCACCACCGGGGTCATGGCCCAGGATGCGGTCCTGGAAGTCGAGGTCACCGACAGCGACGATCTGACCACCGGCGCCGTTGTCACGCTGCTGCGCCAGGCGACCCTGGACAACACGGGCATCGAGGATCTGGTGGCCGATCTCAACGGCCTGATGGCGGCCGCCGGTCTGGACATCGTCGTCTTCGAGAGCGGCGGCAATCTGGTCTTCGCCAGCGAGACCCTGGACATCGAGATCGGTGTGGATTCCCGGAACGCCGACCTCCTGGGGCTGATGGACGTGGCGGCGGGCACCGTGGAGGTCTCGACCCGCGATCCGTCCCTGTTCGAGCTGACCGCCGAAGACGATCTGGCCGCAGTCGGCATCCTGCCGGACAATGTGGCCTGGCACGTGGTGATGTCCACGGTCAATCCCAACGACGATCCGGCCCATTCCAGCCCCGACCTGGATCCGCCCGCCGTCGGCTCGCGGGAACGCGGCGATGTGGTGGAAGGCACGGTGATCATTTACCGCGACGACACCCTGGACAACACCAGCCTGGCGGATCTCGTCGACGACATCAACGACGCCCTGGTCCGGGGCGGGTTCCGGGACATCCAGGCATCTCTGAACGGGTCCGGTCAGGTAGTTTTGTCCAGCTTCCATGCCTTTGAAATTGACGGCGAGCAAACCCGGATCACCGCGGATGAAGCCCTTCCCGAAGACGGGGTCCTGCCCAATACCGGGATCGCCGGCGGGAACGTGACCCTTCAGATCAGGGTGGAGACCCCGGGTGGGGCGACCCTGGCGGCGGTCCAGATCCTGCGCGACGCCAACAACACCAGCCGCGACGAACTCTACACGGACCTGCGCCTGGCCTTGGCCGCCAGCTTCGCCGGCGGCGAGGTCTACGCGCGCCTCGACCGGGATACCCTCGTCTTCCACAGCCGCTACGATTTTGCCATCCTGGCCGCCTCGGTCAACGCCGGGTCCCTGGGCCTGGAGGCGGTGGCCGACGGCGACGACGTCGCCGGCACCCGCCAGGAGCCGGCCTTCAACGGGTATGTCCTCGGCTTCAGCGGCGTGGACGACGCCCCGGTTCTCGCCCAGCGCGACCCGGAGACCTACCGCATCACGGCCAACGACAGCATGGTCAACGGGGTCCTGGCCGAGGACATCGTTCTGGACATCACCCTCACCGGCGGCGTCTACTCCGGCGCCATTGGCCAGATTACGGTATCCGCCGCGGCCACCGACGGTACGGACTCTGGCACCACCGCCAACGCCGGGATTGCCGACCTCGTCTTGGACATCAATGCCGCCCTGGCGGATACCGAGATTCCAGGCCATCCCGGGGTCTATTTCAGCAGCGTGATCGGCGCCCGCGACGAACGCGGGGTGGTGGTTCTTTTCAGCGCCGACAGCTTCACCCTGGACAGCCAGCCGGCCGACCATCTCAGCCAGATCGGGTTTGAAACCGGCTCCTTCGTTTCGACCCTTTCCCATCCCGATTTCGAGGTCCAGGCCGAAGACAGTCTGGTTACCAGCGGGATCCTCACCGGCGATGTCACTCTGGTAATTGCCATCGATGACGGGGCCGGCGGCACCCTGGAGACCACCGTTATCCTTTTCTGGAGCGATACGGCCACCAACAGCGGCGTCGAGGAGCTGCTCGTCGACCTCGAAAACGCCCTGACCACCGCCTCGGTGTACGACGGTGCTGAAGACACCGGTTCCTACGCCAGCCAGTACATTACCGTTGGCTCCCGATCGGGCGAACTGGTCCTTTCAGGGGCGACCGAGTTCACCGTCAGTGGTCTCAATTCGATCAACGCCGATCAGCTCGGATTGGACACCGTGGCAGGGGGTACTGATGTGACGGCCGTCCAGCCGGCCGCGGTGCAGCAGGTCTTCCCCTACGATCCGGTCCTCGAAGAACGCGTCGCGCTGCCTGCTTCCTACGGCCTGACCGGCCAGGTACGGCTTGATCTGCGCGTTTATGACTACACCACCACCAGCGGACCCGGGTCGATTGCTCCGGTCAGCGATTACACCGTCTACGTCCCGGCGGCCCTGGCGGCAGACAACACCTGCCTGCAAGACCTGATCGACGATCTCAACCTGGCCCTTTCCGGGGAACCCACCGAGGTCTGGGCCCTGGAAGACGACGGGTTCATCGTCTTCGAAAGCCCATACCTGTTCGACCTTGAATACAAATCGGAAAACGAGACCCTGCTGGGCTTCGGCGAGCTGGCCTATGAATCCGAGATCGCGGCCAACCGCGCCTCCAACGACGGGGTCCTGCCCGAGGACGTGACCTTCGTGCTGTGGGTCAACCTCGGGGTGCAGAAGATCGTGGGCGAGGTGACCCTCAGCGCCCAGACCACCGCGGGCAACGACCTAGAGAACATGATCATGGATCTGGTTCTCGATCTGCAGACCGCGGTCAATACCGCCAGCTACGTCAACCTGGCCGGCGATCCCTACGGCAACGGACTCCTCGACGGACAACCCCACGACGAGAACTTCGCCGACGATCCGGTCACCGTGGGCGGGCCGGCGGACCCCATCGTCAAGATCAAGCTCAAGAACGGCAAGATCCTCTTTGCCAGCCAGTACGAGATCCGCATCTTCGACGCCTTCGCGGATCCGGCCAGCCCGGGCGGATTCCTGGAGAGCGTCAACATCGAACTGCTCGGGCTGGACACGGTGGCCGGCGGAACCGAGGTCCAGTCCTCGCGGCCCTACAACATCATCGCGGCGGCCCCCGGTTCCGAGGTGGTCTTCGGCTCGCTCGAAAACCCGGCCGCCAGGGTCTACATCGCCGGATCGGTCCTTTCCCACCGCCAGATCAGCCTGGTGGAGGGGCCGGACACCGATCTGGATCTGGACTGGTCGGCCCTGCTGCAAACCGTCGACGGCCCCATCGTGCTGGATCTGGGGGAAAACGGGTTCCTCAAGGGGGATCTCATCGCCGGCGGTCCAGAAGGCGACGTGATCCTCACGGCCCGCGACACCCTCGTTCTCAACGGTCACATCCTGGCCGACCGGGACGTGGACATCGCAGCCGGCTTCCTCACCGCCAACACCCCGGCCGCGGTGAGCGTGACCATCGCCCCCACCGCCTGGATCCGCACCAACCCGCTCTCGCCCAGCGAGGGTCAAGTGCGCATCGACGGATACAACGATGTCGTCGTGGACGGGGCCGTCGGATCGCTGCAGGACGACGATCCGCGCATGAACGGCGACGTTCTCGTCGCCTCGGATCAGGGCGACATCGAGATCACCGAACGTTCCGGATGGATCGAGACCGGCGGCCGCATCCTGCTGGAGGCCGAGGATATCGCCGTTCACGGCGTGCTCAAGAACGGCAGTGCCAGCGCCCCGGCCCCGGTTGGCCCGATGCTGGCGGAAAACTACGAGATCGTCATCGCCCCCACCGGCAATCTGCAGATCACCGGCGACGTGGACGCCCTGGGGTCGATTCTCATCATGGCCCCCAACCCCTTCACCCTGGCCGGATCGGTGGAAGCCGGCGGTCTGGAGACCTTCCACTTCATCACCGAAACCCGCGGCTTTGTGGACGGCGGCGACGAACGGGTGCGCATCCAGGCCCCGGCCATCACCGTGGGCGGCGGCACCGGCATCGAAGGGGCCGACGGGACGGACCAGGATACCCGCGTGGATCTGGCCGAAGGGGAGACCTATCCCCTGGGGGCCCAGATCACGGCTTCCGGGCTCATCGAACTGGTCACATCGGGCGCCATCCGGGTGCAGAACGCCGGCGAACTCATCGTGCGCCATGCCGGCAGCCGGATCCGTCTGGAAGGCGAGTCGGTGGAGATCCTCGGCAGCCTCTACGCCGGCGGCCAGCCCGGCCGGGTGCTGCTGGGTGAAGATCCCGGCATCGACTGGGATACCCTCCCGGCCGCCAATGCCGCCATCGAGATCAGCGCCACCGAGTGGGTGGCCTTCGGCGGAGACGACGTTAACGGCGCCACCGATCTGGACGTGCTTCTGGGTCTGGCCGACGCGGCCGGCGACACCCTCACGCGGGGCGGCTCGGCCCAGGCCACCGGCCCCGTCGTGATCCTGGTGAGCGGCGGGATCGCCCCCCATTTTGAACTCAACCATCTGAGCTTTATCAAGACCGACGCCGCGCCGGTCGGTGCGCCCACCCCGGGCGCCCTGGGCCATATCACGATCACCACCGATCGGGGCATCGATATCCAGGGCGTGGTCCAGGCCATCGACCCGGATGCCGACGTGACCCTGGATTCCGGGGCCGGTCTGCTCCACGTGAGCGGGTACGTGGAGGCCGGGCGGAATCTGAGTCTCACCGGGGCCGGCGCCGGGTCCGGCGAAGCGGTGAGCGTGGTGGTGGACAAGCTCTTCTACGAAACCCTCGGCGTGGTCTTTCCCACCCTCTTCGGGGCCACGGCCGGCTCGGCCGAGTTCAGCGTGGATCTGCTGGGCCGGCCCATCGATGCCCATGGGTTCCTGCTGGCGCGGGACAATTCGGGCAATGTGCTGGTGGACGGGGACGGCGATCCGTCCCAGGAAATCGGCGCCAACGGCTACCCGGTACTGGGTGCCGGAGCGGTCTACATCACCTACGATGAGAGCGACAATCCGGTGCTGGTGGACAAGGAAGGCTACCGGCTGGTCGCCTATGCCGCGACCCCGGGCGAGGACACCCGCTATTTCCGGGTGGACCAGGGCGGGCAGTACCTTGATGACAGCGGCCTGGTGGTCAACGCCGATGGGATCCTGCTGGGGATCGGCGGCGTTCTGGTCAACCAGTTCGGGTACCGTGTCGACGCCTACGGCAACTTCGTCAACGCCGGCGGCCAGCCCATCGACGCCTACGGACGCCGGATCGACACTAACGGCAACCTGATGGCCGCCGACAATGTGACCCTCATCGACGCCCAGGGGCATCGCATCAACGCCGACGGCCTGCTGATCAACGGCGACGGGGACCTGCTCAACGGCGTGGGCGCCATCCGCGATACGGTGGACATCGGCGGCACGCTTTACCTCACCGACCGCTACGGGAACCTGGTGAGCGACGCCGGCGAACTCATCGTGGAAGAGGGCGGCCAGTACGTTCTGATCAATTTCCGCGGCGAATTCGTGGATCTCTGGGGCGTGCCGCTGACCAGCCTGGAAGAACCGGTGGCGGCCCAGGGTGATCCGGTGGTGGTGGTTGATCCGAACACCCTCGAGGATCCGGTCTACGGCGGCGAGCCGGTGGTCATCGGCGCCATCCAGCCCGGTCCCGGGTTCATGCCCACCACCGGCCCGGTCCGGGTGGATCTGCCGGCGCGCCAAAGCGGCGGGGTGCTCAACACCACCGGGCCGGACGGGGCTATCACCATCACCGGCGGCAAGCGCATCGAGATCTACGGGATGGTGGGGCTGGTCTATCTCACCGACGACCCCGTGCCGTTCACCGCCGTGGATGTCCCCCAAATCGAAATCGGCACCCCCGACGAGGTCTACTTCTGGGGCGACGCCCTGATCAACGCGCGCCATCTCATCGACGTCCAGGGCCTCAACGTCTGGGCCATGGGCGAGAGCGTCACCATCACCCGCGATCCGTATTCCGTAACCCGTCTGGAAGCCACCGGCACGGGCGACGACGGCAGCGTCTACATCGCCCGCAGCCAGATCTACTATTTCCGGGCCCTGGTGGCGGCCCAGGGGATGGTGGAACTGATCGGCGAGAACATCGGCGTATTCGGCACGGTTCAGGTCCAGGACGAGTATCTGAGCGACGGGTCGCTGGATATCTCCCTGGTGCGGGTGGACGCCGAGTACGACGTCATGGTGCGCGGCGAGATCCTTTCCCGGGGCGACGTCCAGGTCACCGCGGGCACCGAAGGCGTGACCGTGGGGCATATTGCGGTGTCGGCCGAAGGCAAGATCGCCGCCGGGTACACCGGCAGCGCCCTGGATGCCGCGGCCGCCGGTGACATCCACCTCAGCGCCACCGGCGAGGTCATCCTCCAGGCCTTCGAGGATACCCTCAACGACGACCTGCAGTTCGCCCCGGCCTACATCACCTACGAGCCGGTCTACGTGGACGTGGTCACCGGCTACCGCCGGGTGGAGGCCGGGTTCATCCTCCAGCCGGTGGTCCACTGGATCCCCACCATCACCACCGAGCAGACCGGCTTCGACGACGTCAAGGTGGGCAGCGAGTTCGGCAGCGTGGAGACCCGCCTCTTCCAGGACGGCTATTACAAGGTCGGCTTCGGGATGGTGGACCTGGATGCCGGCTATGGGGCCAACCCGGCCCTGGCGGCCTACTGGCTCAAACAGGTCGGGCCCATCGCCGGAACGGCCGTCAACCGCGTCTGGACGGCCCTGAGCCCCGCCACGCGCACCCTGCTGGCGTCCTACATCTATGCCAACGAGCCGTCCACGGCCCTGAAGCGGGCCCTTGTCGACGATTTCAACGCCATCGTGGCCAGCGGGGTGTCCCTCTATGACGCGGCGGCCTTCGCCGGCGGCGTGAGCCTGAGCAGCGAGGCCAAGGCCCTTCTGGCCAAGGATGAACTGAGCGGGGTGGAACTGAGCCGCCTCAACCGGGTCCTGATCCAGGACGTGGTCTACGGAGTCGGGGACCTGGCCAGGGCGGACCAGTTCCGCGAGTACTTCATCCAGGGCACGGATTACCAGATTGACGATCTCGACTGGCCGGGCAAGTGGAAACCCTGGCAGGACGCGATCTTCGTGGATTGGCTGGTCGATCTGAACACCGGCGCCCTGGGCCGCTGGGTCTACCCGGAAGACCTCGATCCGGAGGCGATGATCATCCGCCAGGTGGTCTCGCAGGTGGTCAACTTCGTGCCGCCCGTCGATCCACGGGTCTCCTACCTCCAGGCCGGCGAGCTGAGTTCGATGGTCCTGGAGACCTCGGTTTCCGCGATGATGACCGAGTCCATGCCGCAGCTCTTCGTCACCATGAGCCCGCGCCAGTGGTATAGCCAGAAAACCTTCATGGACGTTTCCAACCTGATTCAGGATCAGTATCTGTACAACCCGGTCGCGGAATGGAAAGAGTGGAACGATCTCACCGACACCGAGCGTCTCAACGCCATCCTGGATTTTCTCGGCTACCGCAAGCTGTTCGACATGCAGTTCATCGCGGCCTTCGAAAAGACGGTCACGGTGGGCGGATCCTCGCCTCCCATCTACATCGCCACCGATTCGTTGATCTACGAACTGGTGAACGGCCTGCATAAGGCCGATGCCCTGGCCGGCGGGATGAGCCTGGTCAACAACGCCGGGATGCAGTTCATGACCGTCGCCGACGGTAAGATCAGCTCGGCCGCGCAGGGAGCGATCCTGTCCGAGATCAGCGACGGGGTCTGGGCCTTCAACGTCGCCGAGGCGGCCTCGCCGGCCTTCGAGGGGCTGGTGATCAACAACCAGTTCGTCCCCGGGGTCTGGGTCAACGATGTCTTCCACGCCACCCAGGTGGGCCTCGCCGACTTCACCGACATCCTCGACATGCAGGTCTACAGTTACACGGTGACCAAGCACTACTTCGACTTCTGGTTCTCCGAATTCGTGCCCTTCGATCCGGCCGTCCACTACAACCCGGCTCTCCACGGCCCGGGCAATGCGGGTATCAAGGCCGCCGCCAAGGCCCATTTCCTGCCGCCCAACGTGATGCTAAACGAGGCGTTCGAAGGCATCACCCCGGCGGCCCTGCAAGCCGCGCTGAACGGCCTGGATCCCGGCCAGACGGTTCCCGCCGACCTCTTCGTCAACGGCAAACTGGCCCTGTCGGCGGAATACGCCGCCGATTTCGCCGCCATCGTGCGCAGCAATTTTACTGTTAACGGCCAGTACATGACCCGCGAGGTCGCCCAGGCCATCTACACCCTCATCGAAGACGCCATCGACGCCATCGCCGACGACTTCTTCATCGCCGGGGTGGACTACGACTGGCGCCTGAGCCACCCGGGCCAGAGCCAGTACGTGGCCAGCTTCTTCGAACGCGAGGACACGATCCTGAGCAGCGATCTGGCCGGCGACCGTTGGGACAAGCTCTATTCGCCCACCGAGGGTCTGGGACGGATCAACCGCAATTTCGAGGGTATTCCCACCGCCACCTTCTGGGATCTGGATTTCACCGGCGCCCCGCGCGACGTGGTCTACTACGAACTGGACGACGGCACCGACATCTTCCTGAGGGTTCCGGTGCAATGGTGGGAAAACTACGAGCTGACCACCCTGGGCAACAACCGTCTCGATCCGGACGACAAGACCCTCCAGTACGTGGGCAACGTCCACACTTACGACGAAACGGTGGGCTACGCCCGCAACGTGGCCCAGCTCCAGTACACCCAGGCATGGTCTCAGCATCGGTGGGAAGGTGTGCCGCCCGAAAACGCCATGCCGGGCGACTGGTGGCGCGTCGAGGACTACGACAAGAGCGGAACCCGCTACATCGTCACTTAACGGGAAAACCCGCATGCGGCCTGGACCGACCCGTACACCGCCTACACCCAGTACAGCATCTTCGACGGCCGCGAGGTCAGCCCGGCCGAGCCCTACGTGCAGCAGACCCTGTATTCGGGACTGGTGCAGGTGATGTACGCCCTGGGTGGCGGTGCCAGCGCCCAGGCCTTCGAAAATCTGGCGTTCAACCTGGGCACCGACGCCCTCTACCTGAACAACCTGCAGCTCGCCAACGACCTGACCTATCTGCTGCCGCAGATCGATCGGTCGGTGAAGGTGCAATGGTCGCCGGACGATTGGGACCTGGGCGATGCCGGTACCGTCCGGTATACGGGCACCAACGGGAGCGGGGACCTGGGAGACGGGGTGCTGTGGTTCCGGGACGAGAACGGCGACCTGTACCGCACCCAGTGGGGCGACTACAGCCGGGCCGCCGGCAACGACCCCATGGAAAACGCCGTTCCGGCCGCCAGTTCGGGCCTTTACGCCGTGTTTACCGGCAACAACTGGAACTTCGGCTTCGACGCGCTGGGCAACATGGTTTTCGCCCAGGAGAACGTGGGCAACGGACAGCTCAACGTGGCCCAGAACGGCATCAAGCTGGAGCTGGTGGCCGCGGATGGCACCCGTTCCAGGTCGGCCGTGGGCAAGCACCGGGAATTGTCCCAGCACTACTACTATCTCGATTTCTACAACACCTACACCTGGCAGCAGGCCCAGGACGCCTCGCCGCCGCACGCCCACCTGGTAACGATCAACAGCGCCTGGGAAAACCAGTACGTGTCCGACTGGATCGGCGGCAACAGCGTCTGGCTGGGCGGGTACGATGTCTGGGGCACCAGCCACGAATCCTGGTATTCCTTCAAGTGGGTCACCGGCGAGACGGTTTACCGCACCGGGGACGCCTACACCAATTTCCATCCCGGCGAGCCCAACGATCTCAACGGCGAAGACCATCTGATGATGTGGCCGGGGGGCACCTGGAACGACCTGGACGGCTCCAGCAAGATTTACGGCTTGTGGGAAGTCGATCCCTACTGGATGGATCCGGAAGTCAACGGCGAGACCTACGAGGATTATGTCTACAAACTCAAAACGGCCTGGGAGCCGATCCTGGATATCCGCTCCGACCTGACCTACCGCGTCTTCACCGAGGCCCACGACATCGTGGACAAGCGGCCGCGCTACGAGACGCTCACCACCGAAGTGCCGGTGATCAAGTTCGAGCAGGTCACCAACTGGGAATACGTGCCGGTGATCGAACAGCAGCTCGACTGGAGCGCCAGCGCCGTGACCCCGGACGGTCCCCTGGATCTGGGGGTTTTCGATCTGCCCACCCTGAGCGCCCCGGGCAACATCACCATCACGGCCAACGGCCAGGTGGTGGTCAAGGCGGGTGTCCGGGCCTCGGGTGAAGAAAGCGTCGTTCACATCGAATCGGAGACCGCCGATGTCACCGTGGGCGGCGACATCCCCGTCGAACCCACCATCGACGACATGATCAGCGTCACGGCCGGCCGGGCCATCGAAATCGTGGCCGCCGGCGATGTGACGGTGGGCGCCACCGCCACCCTGGCCACCGCCATCGATGTGGCCTCGGCCCCGGGCGAAATCGACATCGCCATCAGCGCCGTCCAGGGCGCGGTGACGGTGGAAGGCCAGATCCACGGCCGCCAGGCCGTGGCCATCAGCGCCGGCACCGACGCCACCATTACCGGGATCGTCACCGCCAGCGGCAGCACGATCGATATCGCCGCCGGCCAGAACGGGGCCGGGCAGGGGAGCGTCACGATTCACCATGAAAGCAACGGCCAGGCCGGCCTGGAGATCCAGGACAACACCCGCCAGTCCCTGGGTGGCACCCTGAAGACTTCGGGCCCCGAGGGGCGCATCGAATTGCAGGCCGGTCCCAATGGCGGCGACGTCTCCCTGCTGGACGCCGACATCCGCACCGCCACCCTGGTCCTCAGCGCTCCGGCCGGTGCCATCGTCCAGGCCAGCGAGGCCCCGGTGGAAGACGACACCGCGCCGCCCGCCAGCGGCGGCCTGCTGGTGGCCGAGACCGCCCTGGCGGCCGAGTCCCTGGCCGGCATCACCCTGGAGAACGTCTGGGCCGCCGCCATCGAGGCCGAGGTCACCGGGACCGGGGCCATCCTCATCCGTAACGTGGGCTTTGTCCTCGATGAAGAGGAGGTGCCGGCGTGGCCGGCCCAGGTGACCCTGGACCGGATCCGCACCGCCGCCGGGGCGATTACCCTCGAGGTCATCACCGGGCACCTGATCATCGCCGATGTGGCCTCCCTGTCCGGCGCCGAGGACGACGACATCACCATCACGGCCCGGGCGGCCGGCGCCGTGCCGGTCCTGGTGGAGATCGGCGAGATTCATGCCGCCGGCGACGCGGACGTGATCCTGACGGTGGAAGGCACCATCGTCGATCCGGGCACCACCATCGTCGCCGATGAAGCGACCATCAGCGCCTTCGGCGGCGTGGGCGCCCCGAACGCCCCGCTGAACACCGCACTCAACGCCCTGACCCTGGAGATCAGCGGCAACGGGGACCTGTTCCTCTACAACAGCATCGCCAATCTGACCCTCGCGGCCGTGACCCTGGCCAACGGCAGCCTCGACATCACCGCCAACGGCGATCTCTTCGCCCAGTCCATCGTGCTCAAGACCGACTGGGATACCAGCGGAGAGACCCCCGAGGCCAACCAGATCATCCTGCGCACCGTCGAGGGCTCCGGAGGCACCATCACCGTGGGGGCGATCAGCGGGGGGACCTACGCCGCCGACGACGCCGAAGCCGCCGCCCTGCGCCTGGCGCTGCTCAACGCCCAGTTGAGCCGCATCGATCTCCAGGGGGTTTCCTTCTTCGACATCCCGGCGGCCCTGCGCGATCCGCTCACCGACGAAAACGGAAACCCGGTTCTGGACTTCAGCGTCAATCCGGCCGGCGACCCCGTCATCGTGGTCCATCTGGAGATGCAGGAGGCCGAGGATCTGGCCGCCATCATCGCCAACGCCTTGGCGACCATCGGCCCGGGGGACGATCCCTACGTTCTCGATGAAGCCGATTTCACCCTGGCCACCCCGGCGCCGTTGTCCATCAGCGGGCACGTGGCCTTCGTTCTGTACACCCAGCTTCTCGATCTGCTGGGCGTTTCCTACGAGGCCACCTTCGCCGACGACGAGACGCCCGCCTGGAGCCAGAACCGCAGCGAATATGTCTTTTCCGAGACCACCGGCCTGCTGGGGATGACCAAGGGATTTACCTCCCAGGGCAAGGTGACCCTGGATGCCGACGGCGCCATCGTCGGCCCGGGCAAGGAAACCACCGGGATCGTGGCCGGGAACGTGACCCTGATGGCCGGCGGTTCCATCACCGGCCTCCAGATGGCGGTCAACAGCATGACCGAGATCCGCTCCCGCGGCGACGATAGCATCGATGTCGGCGACGTGGACGGGGTCGGCGAGATGTCGCCCGGCGCCGAACTGTTCAACGCCGTGGGCGGGGCCATTAAGGTCGAGGCCCTCAACGGCCTGATCCTCAACGACGCCCACAGCCGCGGCTCGGCCCAGGGGTTGACCTTCAAGTCCGCCGCGGGGAGCATCTTCGTGCGCGAAACGGGGAGCAGCCTCATCTCCGAAGGCGCCCTGAATCTGGAAGCGGCCGAGAACCTCACCGTCACCGGGCACCTGGTGACTCCCGAAACCCTCTCGTTCGTGGCCGGCGGCAGCCTGACCACCTTCGGTCAGCAGGTGCTCCTGGAAATCGGCGCCATCGACATGCGTGTGGGCAGCAGCGCCACCCTGAGCGGCCACGTCACCGGTCTGAACGGGATCCACATCATCAGCGGCGGCAACGTCAACCTGGTCAATGATACGGTGCAGGTGGGCGAGGACGGGGAACTGGTCCAGGGCCGCAACGGGTTCAACGTCTACGTGAAGGCCGTGGCCCAGCAGCAGCAGATCCTGCAGGCCCTCCAGGAGAACCTGCGCCAGCAGGCCCAACTGGCCATCGATCTGGCGGCCCTGGAGCGGCTCGCCGCCGCCCGTGAGATCGGCCAGGGAGACGCCCTGGGGACCTTGCAGAACCTGTATTTAGGCCAGGTGCTGAGCCTGCCCTACCAGGTCCAGGCCCAGCAGCTCCGGCTGCAGGTCGAGAACCTGCAAACCGTTCTGAGCGCCCAGGCCTCGCTGCCCGATACCATCCAGGACATGACCCTGAATCTCGGGGACCGCATCCTGTCGTACAACGAGCTTCTGGACCAGCGCCAGACACTGCTGCAAAACATCGATACGCTGCAGACCGATATCAGCCAGAACATGCTGACGATTGCCCAGATCGCCGGGGACAACGCCCAATACGTGGCCGAGCTGCAAACGGTCGAAGACAACCTGGCTTCCACCGGTGCCTATCAGGGCAATCTGAGTACGTTGATGTACGATGTGCAGCAGGCGATTCGTGATAGAGGTTTAACGCCGCCCAGCGGAACCGGACGACTGAACGAGGTGCGAGATCTGGCCGCCATCACCCAGACGGTCGATCTGTCCAAGATCAGCGATGACCAGCTGGGCACCCTGCATCTGAATCTCACCGCCCTGGACGGCGATGTGGCCCAGACCCTGGATGCGTTGAACACCC
>CALAMB010000010.1 GCA_937925645.1 uncultured Acidobacteriota bacterium | reverse complement strand
CCCATGATCACCATCCGCGCCACCCACAGGGTGATGATGTCGCGGGCGGTGACGAGGCAGGAGCCGGGGTAGTAGTAGTCGAGGCAGTCGGTGCGGCCGTCGGCGGCCCCGAGCGGCGCGCCCCCCTCGGTGTCGGCGGTGGCCGGATCGGGCCAGCCGAGCGTGGAAAACGGCCAGATGGACGAGGAGAACCAGGTGTCGAGCACGTCCTCGTCGCGGCGGTAGCCGAGACCCTCGAGGGCGGCGACGAGCGCCGGGTCGTCATCGAGCAGGGCCACGTCCACGAGGCAGGGCGCTGTCGGCGCCCCCGTCAGGCCATCCGCGTCGGCGGCGGCGCCGACGCGCACCGACCGCTCCGCCTCGGGCAGGAACGCCCGCACGGCGGCCAGGTCGGGCCGGTTCAGCACGGCGGCAAATCCCGGTTCCGCCAGCGCGGCGGCCAGGGCGCCGAGCGTGGTCCGGAGCGACCAGACGGGGATGCGGTGTCCCCACCAGAGCTGCCGGCTGATGGGCCAGTCGCGCTTCTCGCCCAGCCAGTCGCAGTAGGTCTTGACGAACCGCTCGGGGTGGAAGCGGACGCGGCCGTCGGCCACCGCGTCCAGGGCCGACTGCACCAGGCCGGGCGCCGTGAACGCTCCGGGCGTGCCGCGACCCATGGCCACGCCGCCGGGCACGTCGCCCATCCGGATGAACCACTGGTCCGACAGGTACGGCTCGATGGGCGTCTTGCTCCGGTCGCTGTGGCCGATCTCGATCTCGCGGTCCTCCACCGCCCCGAGCAGCTCCTGCGCCTTGAGATCGTTCACCACGTGCTCGCGGGCGATGAAGCGGTCCAGTCCCTGATAGGGGCCGGCGTTGGCGTTGAGGGTGCCATCGGGGTTGAGGATGTTGATGATGTCGATCGCCGCGCGGTGTCGCATCCAGACATCGTAGTCGTTGGGGTCGTGGGCCGGGGTGATCTTGACGCAGCCGGAGCCGAGACTCGGTTTGGCCCACTCGTCGCAGATGAGCGGGATGGGCCGGTTCACGAGGGGAAGCATCACCTTCCGGCCGGCCCGGGCCATGTCGCGGAGCGCCAGCAGGCGGGGCAGCACGGTGCGCCGGCGTTCCTCCAGAGCCTCGATCTGCGCGCGCAGAGCGGCCTGCTCGCGCGCCGGGGCGGCGACCAGCTCATGGTTCAGCGCCACGATCTCGGCGTCAAGCGCGGCGTCGGGTTCCGGGTGGACGGCCACCGCGGTGTCGCCCAGCATGGTCTCGGGCCGGGTGGTGGCCACCTCGACGTGATCCGGCTCGCCCGGCTGCGCGTCGATCACCGGGTAGCGCAGGTGCCAGAAGTGGCCCTGGACCGTCTCGTGGTACACCTCGTCGTCGGAGATGCTGGTGCGCAGGAACGCGTCCCAGTTCACCAGCCGCTTGCCGCGAAAGATGAGACCGTCTTCGAACATGCGGAAGAAAGTGTGGCGGACGGCCCGGGAGCAGACCTTGTCCATGGTGAAGCGCTTGCGGTCCCAGTCGCAGGAGCAGCCGATGCGCATGAGCTGCTCCAGGATCCGCGCCTGGTACTGGTCCTTCCAGGCCCAGATCCGCCCCACCAGGCCCTCGCGGCCCACGTCGTGCCGGGTAAGCCCCTCGAGCTCCTTCAGCCGCTTTTCCACCACCGCCTGCGTGGCGATGCCGGCGTGATCGGTGCCGGGCATCCACAGGGTGTTGTCGCCCAGCATCCGGTGCCAGCGAATGAGCACGTCCTGCATGGAGTTGTCCATGGCGTGGCCCATGTGCAGGGCGCCGGTGACGTTGGGCAGCGGCATCATGATGACGTAGCGGCGGTCGCGCGGCCGGTCGTCGGGCACGGCGTGGAAGGCGCCGGCGGCGAGCCACATGTCGTTGACGGGCTTTTCGATCTCCGCCGGCTCGTATGTCTTGGAGAGGGTGAACTTGCTGCTCATGGTCGCTTCCTCAAGAGAATAAAGAGGGTTACTCTACTCCAGCCGCCCGGCAAATGCAAGGTTCGAGGCCCGGGGCTGGAGGCTCGAGGCTGGAGGCTCGTTCCCGTAACGCGGACATCGGACTTCGGACATCGGACATCGGGTAGACCGTCTTCACCACAGAGGCCACAGAGGACGCAGAGTCTTTTTATGTTCTGAACCCTGACCGAGAGCCGTCTCCCGTCTCCTGATCCACCGACTCACCGACTCACCGATTCACCGATTCACCGACTCACCGATTCACCGACTCACCGACTCACCGGTTCACCGCCCGCCAAATGACCAAATCATGTTTGTACATGTCTGATGATTAATGAATTGCTTTGTGATCTTCGTGTCTTTGTGGTGAATCCGCTTTCGTCACCAACTTTCCCGCCGGCGCAACTCGGTGACATGGGCGGTGTGGTGGCGGCCGTGCCACGCGTAGAGGGCCAGCAGGAAGTCCAGGGTCAGGGTGGCCTGGCGCTCGGGATGATAGACCGTGCGCCGGAAGTCCGCCGGCGCCATGGTCCGCATCAGCATGGCCCAGCGGCGGTGCAGCGCGTCCAGCAGGGTGAGCGACAGCTCGCCCGGCGCCGCGAGGGCATCGGGCGTCTCGGCCCAGCGCGCCTCGGCGTACGGCTTGATGGCGGGGTTGTCCTCGGTGAGCGCCAGCTTGAAGCGGGCGAAGGCGTTGAGGTGGGCGTCGGCCAGGTGATGAACCACCTGGCGGATCGTCCAGCCGCCGGGCCGGTACGGCGTGCCCCACCGCAGCGCGTCGAGGCCGGCGACGGCCTCGCGGATCTGCAGCGGCAGGACGGCGATCGCCTCGATGAGCGCGGCGCGCCGCTCCGGAGTGAGGGGATCCTCCGGGGTGAACGGGCCGATGGGATATCTCAGGTCGGTGTCGGTCATGGGATCTCCTTCAAATAAATGTTGAGAGTTGAGAGTTGAGGGTTTAGGAAGGTTGAGAAAGAACACTCAACCCTCAACTCTCAACGCTGGCCACCTGCCGGGCTGGCAGAATCGAGTTCAGTCGACGGCGACCATGACGCTGGACGCCTTGATCACGGCGTAGGCCGGTTTCCCCACCGCCAGGCCCAGACGGTCGCAGGCGGTCTTGGTGATGATCGCAACCACCTCGACCCCGTCGGCCAGGCGGATGACCACTTCCATGTTCACTGCGCCGGCGTGGATCTCCTGAACCGTACCCTTGAGGACGTTACGGGCGCTGAGTTTCATGTCCGCCTCCTTGTTGTTTTCTTATTGGATGCCGCGTCCGCATCGGAGGTGTCGCCCCCGCGGGCGCGTCGCCGCACCACCGAAGGTTTCGGCCGCGTGTTGACGGTGAGCCGGAACACGTCGGGGCGGGCGTAATGGCCGGCCACGTCGAAATCGAACTTGCCTCGGACCACCTCGCCAAGATCCAGTTCGGCCCACAGGATCCCTGCCTGATCCCAGAGCGGGCCGGCCAGCACCTCGCCGAAGGGCGACACGATGGCACTGCCGCCGCGGCAGAGGGTTTCGGGCTGCCCGTCGAGATCCTCCAGGCCGGGAATGCCTGGCGGGTACATGGTCCGGGTGACGTACTGGTTGGCCCCCAGCACGAAACAGCGTCCCTCGCAGGCGATGTGGCGGAGCGTGGCCTGCCAGGTGTCGCGCGCGTCGGCGGTGGGCGCCAGGTACACCTGGACCCCCTGGGCGTAGAGCGCCATCCGCGCGAGCGGCATGTAGTTCTCCCAGCAGATCAGGCCGCCGATCCGGCCGAGCGGGGTGTCGCGGACCGCGAGGGTGCTGCCGTCCCCTTCCCCCCAGATCAGCCGCTCCGTGCCGGTGGGCTTCAGCTTGCGGTGGACGCCCAGCAGCCGGCCGTCGGCGCCGAAGTGCAGCAGCGAGCAGTAGAGCGTGCCGCGCCCGCCGGCGCCGTCGCGCTCCACCACGCCCACCGCCGCCTGGACGCCCGCCGCGCGGCACGCCGCGCCGAGCGCGTCCACTGCCGGTCCGGGCACCTCCACGGCGTTGTCCCAGCAGAGCTGCCACAGGAGCCGCCCCGCCGTGCTGCGGTTCCCCACGCGCGTGCCGAAGCCCAGCCCCCGCGGGTAGCCGGGTACGAACGCCTCGGGGAGCAGCACCAGCCGGGCGCCGCCGGCGGCCGCCTCGCCGATGAGCCGGATCGCTTTCGCCGTCGACGCGTCCCGGTCGAAAAGCACGGGCGCGGCCTGGACCACCGCCGCCCGGAAGTGGATGAATGCGTCGCTCATGTTCGTCCTCGCTGGCGCCCGCCGGCGTGCGTCGCTGGCCGGGCCGCCGTCAGAAATCCTCCACCACCCGGCCGTCGGCGCGCAAGACCACCTCGCCGGAATCCACCGTGTAGACCGGGTAGTGCCACGCGTCGAAATCCAGCAGCAGCACGCGGCGCCACCACGGGGCGGCGTAGTCCCGGACAGCCGGCGTGGCGGTGAAGCGGTAGTGCCCGCCGAGATCCTCGACGCTGAGGGTATATTGGGTGTGTGGACCGGCGACGGTTCGAACCTTGTCCGTCTCCGCCCGGACGCCCGCCGGATCCCCGTACTGGGCCACGGCCACCAGGTGTCGCAGTCTGGCCCGGACCTCCCGTTCGAAATAGTGGTGCGGATGCCCGCCCCGCGGCATCAGGAAGACGAACAGGTACCAGAGCAGGAGCACGGCGCCGATCGCCGTCAGGGTGTTCCGCTGCCAGGGCTTCATGTCGTCCTCCGGCGGTGGAGAAGCCGCCCGGCGCAACCGGTCCGTCCGTCGGCCGCGGCGGCGATCACCTGGGCTGTTGCCATTCTACCCCAATTCCGCCCGAATCAAATGGCACTTCGCGGGATTCGCCAGTCTGGCCATGGGTTATTGAATATTGCTGGAATGCCATATTTTTCGAGACATCCGATGTGTCAAGCTGGATTATTAGTCATTTCGTTCGGAGAGTCACCTCAGCAGACGCTGATGACACAGAGATGGTTGATGGTTGATGGTTGATGGTTGATGGTTGATGGTTGATGGTTGATGGTTGAT
>CALAMB010000009.1 GCA_937925645.1 uncultured Acidobacteriota bacterium | reverse complement strand
GAGCGCCTCGGGCTCCATGAAGCGGGCGTTGGGATGGGCGGCCGGGTCGGGGTGGTTCCAGTGATCCCAGGCCCAGGCGTTGGCCCGGGCCTCCGCGGGACCGCGCTCGACATCCGTCAGGGCGACGGCATCCAGGCCGGCGCGTCGGGCGTACGCGTGCATGGCCTGGTTGATCGCCAGGCGCACGCCGTGGCCCCGGTCGGCCAGCGCCCGTCCCAGGGCGATGAAGGGGAGGTGGTCACCCAAGGTGCCGGAAGTGTAGATGACGATGTTGGCCATGACCGGTCAGCGGATGCGGCGCGCCCGGCCTGCGGACGGCCGGGCGGCGGGGTGTCCGCCGTCAGACGGAGAAGGAACGGGTTTATCCGGGCAATGAGAACAGATAGCCGATCAGCTCGTTGCTGTTCCGGCTCCCCACGCCCATCCGCAGGCTCATCGTGGCGTTGCTGATGTTGCAGGTGAACGCGAACGGGAACGACACGTTGCCCACCGAGGCCGTGCCGCTCCTGTAGGCACCGGGAATGCCGCTGATCGGGGTGCCGTTGAAGATGAGCTCGCCGCAGGGCGAGACCGAAACATACAGGCTGGCGGAGTCCGTCACCCCGCTGGCCGGGTCCTCGTATTCGAACGCGGCCACCCGGTCGTACAGCGGTTGCTCGCCGGCGCGCTTCGGCGGAGTGAGAATCCTCAGATTGGAAAGAAGGATCATGTTCAGGGAGCCCTGCGCGTGAACGGGCAGTTCGACCATCTCCACCACCGGCCGGGTCCATTCGCGGGGTAGCGCCTTGAGCGCCGCCGCCGCGCCGCCGGCGGCCACCAGCGTCCGGAGCAGCCGCCGCCGGCCAGCTCCCACTTCGGCATTCGACTCGGGGAATCCGTCGTGATCGTCGGCCATGATGCCTCCCGGCCTGACTTGATTCTGAAGAACAAGGAATACTCTTTTCCTATCACAATCGCCGTGAGTTTGTCAAACCAATTGACCGCGGCTATAATTCAATCCGGTTGCGACAGCGGAGGGCCATGGTGCGAATTGACCTCGATGCGCTCCTGGCGACAGGCACCCTTCCCGGGGCTGAAGGAGGCCTGGACCGCCGCCACGCCACCGTCCGCCAGGTGGCGGAGTTGCTGGCTCGCCGGCCGCCGGCGGTCCTGGTGGAGACCGGGTGCCAGTCCAACCGCCTCCTGAGCGCGCACGGGATGTCCACGACCATCTTCGGCGCGCTCGCGGAGCGGCATCGCGCCGTGCTGCACACCGTGGACATCGACGCGGAAAAGATGAAACGATGCCGGGAGCTGACCGGCGCCTATGCCGCCTGCATCCGGTACACGGTGGGCGATTCCGTCAGATTTCTGGCGACGTTTGGGGGATCCATCGATTTTCTCTACCTCGACTCGTACGACTTCTCCCCGGAGTGCGGCGAAGCGTCCCGAGGGCATCAGCTCGCCGAGATCCGGGCGGCGTACGACAAACTCAGCCCCAACGCGGTCGTTCTCCTTGACGACGCGAACGTGCAACGCTACTTCCACTTCAAGCTGGACGCACTGAACGTGCAGGGGAAGACACCGTACGCCCACCGCTTCCTGTTGGATCGGGGGGCGGTCTGCCTGGCCGACTACCCGAACGCTCAGCGGCTGTATGTGTTCGGCCCACCGGCCTGACGGGAATCCGGGCGTGCTCAGGCGGCCGGCGTGGCTGGCCAGGGGGGACAGATCCAGCAGGCGGCAGGGTGGTCGTTTACCAGGCGCCCCAGGGCCTCCATAAACCGGCCGGCGTCGGCATCGAGGGCCCAGTGGTGGGTCAGCAGGCCGATGGGTTTCGTGCCGTCGGCCAGGCCCAGCCGCCGGGCGCGCAGGGCGCTGAGGAGCCGCCGCGCCGCTTCCGGCGCGCCCACAAAGCCGGGCGCGTCGCTCCACCGCACGAGGTCCAGGTTCGCGCTGACGAGGGCGACGCCGGGGGCGAACTCCGGCGGATGCTGCCGCGCCAGCATGGACACGCAGCGGATACCCGCCTCCGGCAGGCGCGCCGCCACCCGCTGGGAGATCGAGTGCCATGGCGGCACCAGCACCGGCGGCACCCGCGCCGCGCCGAACAGCTCCAGCAGCCGGGCGCGACCTCGCGCCAGCTCGGCCAGGACGACGTCCGCGGGACGGCCGTCGCCCAGCTCCGACCGACCGCCGGCGGGCTCGTGGTTGGCGTGCGCCCAGCCGTGCTGCAGGACTGTGACGAGCGCCGCGTCGCCGGCCGCCTCGAGCAGTCCGGTCCGGGCGGCCGCCGGAATGACCGACAGGCTGACGGGGATGGCAAGGCTTTGGGCGATGCCCAGCATCCGGTTCAACTCCGGCCGCGGGGCGGTGGCGTCGTCGTCGCGCCACCAGAACGCCGCGCGGCGGCCGGCTGCGCCCCACCGGTCCAGCTCGGCCGCGAGCGCGTTCACGGCGACGGGTCCGGCGGAACGGCCGGCGCGGTCCGGTCCAGGATGGCGCGGGGGTGTCCGCGCCGGTGCAGCAGGTGGGGGTAGCGCGGCGGCTCGTAGTGGTTTTCGGCGGTGAACGGCTCGGCGAACCGCCCGGCCGTCAGGTCGCTCCGGACGAAGAACGCGTTCACGCCGGAGTAGTCGCAACCCACCAGGCAATAGCCGAGGCGGCGGCCGAGACGCTCGAACGCCTTCAGGCTGGCGCCGGCGTTCTGCGAACCGTCCCACGCCCGGTCGGCGGCGTAGCGGACCTTCCAGTCGATCGCCGGCGGGATGGCGGCGTTGTACTCCACCACCACCGCCCGCGGCGCGAACTCGTTGAGGGCCTCCCAGGCGTAGTAGGTGTTCTGGTCGATGTCCAGGGAGAGCAGGTCGAATTCCCGCGGCACGCCCAGCTCGCGCAGCAGGCCGGCGGCGTTGTCCCGGTCCACGGCGGCGACGCGATGGGCCAGGCAGCCGTCCTGGAGGTCCGGCCGCGAGGCGATGTTCGCGAGAAACGTGTCCCGCCCGTCGATCCAGCAGCCCGTCCATCCCTGCGACAGCAGGAACGCCGTGTTGTTCTCGGTGCCGTCGCCGACGCCCATCTCGACGAAGCGACGGGAGCCGGGACCGATGCGCTGAAAGATTTCGTGGATGATGCCGTCCTCGCCGTTCTGCGAGTTCACCTGGAAGGCGTGGCGCGGCAGCCGGAGCGGCTCCTGGTAGCGGGGTGAGTGCTCCAGCTCCTCGCGCTGCCACCGGATCGCCTCCATGTTCCGGAC
>CALAMB010000008.1 GCA_937925645.1 uncultured Acidobacteriota bacterium | reverse complement strand
GTGGCCACCTGGCCGCCTGAGTCGCTCGACATGGACGTGGTGCCCACCTGCTGCAACAACTGGATGGGGTCGGCACCCATGAGCAGGGCGATCACGATGAGCGCGATGCCGCCCAGGCCGCCGATGGCCAGCCCCGCCGGCCGCACGCCGCGCCGGTCCTCGACGTTGTCGCTGCGCCGTTCGCCTCTCCACCGCATCGTCCACCTCCGGTCGCAAAAATCCTGACTGCCAATCAGATGCCGCAATAATTGTACTCTAAAAAACACGGCCTGTCTTCGGGTGATGCCGGGACGGGCAGTCGGCCGTCTGTCCGACCACCGGCCTCCGCTCCTCAGAGGAAGGCGTTGCCGAGGGTGAAGTAGACCAGAATGATGGTTATGTCCGTCAGGGCCAGAGTGAGCGGACCGGCGGCGATCTTCGGATCGAGACGCCGCGAGTGCAGGAGTGACGTCTAGTCACCGGCCGACGGACGGTTTCCGGCGCAGGCCCAGGATCATCACGCCGAGCACGCCGGCGGCCAGGGACGCCAGCAGGACGCCCATCTTGGCGGCGTCCACGATGACCGGGTCGACGAAGGCCAGCCCGTCGATGAAGATGGAGACGGTGAAGCCGATGCCGGCCAGGGCGCCCACGCCGGCCAAGTCCCGCCAGTTCGCGCCGGTGGGCAGCCGGCCCAGCCGGAGCACCACCGCCAGCACCGCCGTCCCCAGGATGCCCACCGGCTTGCCCACCACCAGGCCCAGGATCACACCGGCGGCTGCCGGTTCCTGGAACACCGTCGCCAGCGACACGCCGGCGAACGAGACCCCGGCGTTGGCCAGGGCGAAAATGGGCAGGACCACCCAGGCGCTCCAGGGATGGAGCGCCGCCTGCAGGCGGGCCAGTGGCGGCACCGCCTCCCGCGCCAGACCGGCCACTTCCAGCAGGGCCGAGTGGCGCGCTTCGCCCGGCGGCATCGCGCCGACGCCGTCCAGGATGCCGCGGGCGGCGTCCGCCGCGGCCGCCGGCCGGTGGAAGGGCCACACCGGTGTCAGCAAGCCCAGCACCACCCCGGCGATGGTGGGGTGGATGCCCGCCTTGTAGAGGAAGAGCCACAGTGCGGCGGCCAGAATCCGGTAGGGGGTCACGGACCGCACCTGGATCCGTTGCAGGACGACGACCATGACGCAGACGCCCGCGCCCGCCGCCAGCCAGGTCCATACGATGCCTCCGCTGTAAAACAGGGCGATCACCAGGATGGCGCCGATGTCGTCGGCGATGGCCAGGGTGAGGAGGAAGACCTTCAACGAGGGGGGCACTCGCGAACCGAGCAGGGCGAGGACGCCGAGGGAGAAGGCGATATCGGTGGCCATGGGGATGCCCCAGCCGGCGGCGGCCGGCGTCCCGGCGGCCACCGCCAGGTACAGCGCCGCCGGGGCAATCATTCCGCCGAGGGCGCAGATCACCGGCAGCGCCGCCGCCTTGGGATCGCGCAGCTCGCCGAGGACCAACTCGCGCTTGATCTCCAGCCCAACCACGAAGAAGAACAGGGCCATCAGCAGGTCGTTCACCCAATGATGCAGGTCGCCCCCCAACTGGAGCGGGCCCAGCCGAAACTCCAGCGGCGTGTGCCACAGCGCGTGGTAAGAATGTCCCAAGGGTGAGTTGACCCACACCAGCGCCACCACCGCCGCGCCCAGCACCAGGGCGCCGCCCGCCACCTCGGTGTGGAGGAAGTCCTGGAGGGGCCGGACGAACCGGCGCGGGATGGCCTGGTTGCTGGCCGACCAGGGCCGGCCCAGGCCGTCGGGCTGGCGGGGGGATGGTTCGGATTGTTGGTCCATCATAAGCGGAATTCTAGAGTAATGGCCGTTGGTGTCAAGCCGTTTCGGTCGCACCGGGCCTGAGGCGGGCGATCATCCCCTGCTTCGAGATCCAGGGGCGGAGATCGATCCGATTTGGTACAATTGTTCCGGTGAATGGACAACCCGACCCGATGAGAGTTGGATTGACACATTCCCACCATCCCTCGCAGGAGGCATGCCATGAACCGTGTCGTGCTGCTGCTGATCCTTATCACCGCGCTGACCGCCGCCGCGTCCGCCGACGTCATCACCCTGGTCAACGGGGACAGGATCACCGGCACCATCGTCAAGGCCGACGCCGCGGCGCTGACGATGAAGACCAAGGCCATGGGCGACGTCACCATCGCCGCAGCCGAGATCGCCGCCATCCAGTCCGACCAGCCGCTGTACCTGGGGTTGTCCGACGGGCAGACCGTGGCCGGGACCGTTTCGACGGACGGAGACAAACTCCAGGTCACCACGAAAGAGACCGGCTCGGTCACCCTGAGCCGCGCCGCGGTGGCGACCATCCGCAACGAGGCGGAACAGGCCTTCTACCTGGCGGAGGCGGAACGCTACCGCAATCCGGGCCTGCTGGACCTGTGGAGCGGATTCGCCGACGCCGGCCTCAGCCTGGCGTCGGGCAACACCGACACCCTGACCTTCACCCTGGGCGCCAACGCCGTCCGCGAGACCCGGCGGGACAAGACCTCCCTGTACGTCGGCTCGCTCTACGGCCGGTCGGAGGTGGACGGGGAGAGCCTGACGACGGCCAAGGCGATCCGCGGCGGGGCCCGCTACGACATCTTCCTGTCGGACCGCTTCAGCGTGTTTGGGATCACGGACCTGGAATACGACGCGTTCCAGCAGCTCGACCTGCGACTGGTCCTGGGCGGCGGCGCCGGCTACTACCTCGTCAAGAACGACGTCACCCAATTCCAGGTGTTCGGCGGCGGCAATCTGAACAAGGAATACTTCTTCGTGGACCCCGACCGCACCACGGGCGAGCTGATGGTGGGCCAGAACTACGCCACCAAGCTGGCGGGGCGGTTCGGTTTCACCGAGAGCTTCGTCGTCTTCCCGAACCTGAGCGAGACGGGCGAGTACCGCTTCGTCTTCAGCGCCTCGGCGGTGACCACCCTCAACAAGTGGCTGGACTGGCACCTGACGCTGGCCGACCGCTACAACAGCTACCCGGCCGCCGGTGCCGAGTGCAACGACGTCCTGTTGACCACCGGGGTGCGGTTCAACTTCAAGCGATAATCCCCGCCGGAGCGGCATGCCTGGCGCCCCGGCGTCCGGTGCGCCGCGGCTGGGCGCGATGATGGGGCTGGAATCCTGATGAATCGGAGGAGTGCATGAAAGGCCGAATCGTCGGAGCGGGCGTGTGGGTGTGTCTCCTGGCGGTCGTCGTCGCGGCCACGGACGCGGGGGCGCCGGCGCCGATGGCGCGGCTGGAGGTCGCTGCCCAGTTCGAGGGCGGCTGCCTGTACCGGGCCGGCGACATCCGCGTGGTGGAGCTGACGGGCAGTTACCGCCAGATGGGGCGGCAGTACGGCGCGCTGCTGCAGGCCGAGATGGCGGCCCTCTACGAGACGGCCATCGAAGGGTACTACCTCCAGACGGCCGGTTACGCGCCCGAGCGCCTCGACACCGTCGCCCGGTCGCTGTTCGACCGCTACCCGCGGCGCTACCAGGAGATCCTCCTGGGGATGGCGGAGACGTCGGGCCTGGACCTGAACCGCCAGCTCCGCCTCAACGCGCTGGAGTGGTACCCGAAGATCAGCCACCTGCACTATGGCCGCTGTTCGGGCGTCGCCGCGTGGGGCAGCTCCACCGGCCGCCGGCCCCTCGTCTTCGGGCGCAACAACGACGACTCGGCGTACTTCAGCACGTTCGCCCGAGTCCTGGTGGTGGCCGTCTTCAAGCCCGGCGACGGGAGCATCCCGGTGGCCCTGATCAACTACGCCGGAGTGATCTACGCGGCCACCGGGATCAACCGCGACGGCCTCTTTCTGGAGCTCAACTCGGGTCCCTGGATGGGCTTCAGCCTGGGCCGGGCGTCCGTGTTCACCACCCTGTTCGGCATCCTGCAGGATTACCCCAGCCTGAAGGCGGCGCAGCAGGCGCTGCTGGCCACCCTGCCGGACCTCTGCTCCATCGTGAACGCGGCCGACCCCACCGGCGCCGGCTCGTACGAGATGTCGCTCTACGACAGCCGGCCGCGGGGGGGCAACGAATTCGAGTTCCTCGCGGCCACCAACCACTTTGTGGGGCCGACCTGGCCGCTGTCGCAGGTGGACGAGCAGATCGTCTCCGAAACCAGTCAGCGCCGCTACGACAACCTGGTGCGCCTGGGCCGCCTGCACCGCGGCCGGTTCACGCCGGAGGTGATGATGCAGGTGCTGGACACCACCATCCCGTACGGCGGCCCCACCGAGGTCGACACGACCATCTACCAGGTGGTCGCCGAGCCGGCCAGCCTGCGGATCTGGCTCAAGGTGCCCCGCATCCAAGACTGGACGGGCCTTGACCTGGCGCCGCTGCTGCGGGAGGAATGATCCCGGGCGCTGCAAAGAAGGGCCCGACATTCGGCGGACGTTCCGCACCGCACCGCACCGGTTAATCAGATTGTTGCGTAATCGCGGCCAGCGATTGATGGCGTCAGCCCTATTTGTCCGCCTGCATCTGCCGGATGAAGGCGTTCGCCTCGGCGATGGACGCTTCCATGTCGCGCACCAGGGTGCCCACGTCGCTCTGGATCCGGTCGGCGTTCTGCTGCAGCGACGAGATGGCGCGGGCGTTCAGGTTGTGCTTCAGGAACAGCACCTGGTCCTTGAAGGCGCCCAGCACCGGGGTCATGCGTGACTCGGCCGACTCCATCACCTCGATGAGCCGGTCGTACTGGCGGCGGGTGTCCGCAAGCTGCCGCTCGCTGTGGCGGCGCATTTCGGCGCTGGTGTACTGGTCGAGCTCCTGCCGCCACTCCTTGAACAGCGCGTCGGCGACCTGCCGCACCTTCCGGATGCGGTTGTGCACGTCCTGGGCGCGGCTTTCGCTGCGCTCGTATTCGCGGTTCAGCTTGTCGTACTGCGCCTCCATCTCGCGCAGCTCCGCGCCGGAGACCTCGGTCACCGCCAGGAACTCCTTGAGCGCCGACTCGAACTGCTTTTTGGCCGCCTCCTGCCCGTCGCGGGCGTCCTCCACCCGGTCTACGAGCTGCTCGCGCTTGGCGTAGCCGAATTTTTCGGACAGCGCGATGCGCTGCGACGTGCAGCCGGCCAGCAGGCCCAGGGCGACGCACCCCAGGACGATCTGTCGGTATTGGCATGAGGACATGGGGCACCTCCGTTCCATGAACCATTATAGTCCAAGACGAGCGGAAGTGAAGGCGCGCGCGGTCGCGCCGGCGGTTCTTCCGGCGCAGTGATTCGTGCGGGGGCGGTTGCGGATCTGAAGAGCGCCCGCGGCGCGCCGCCGGCCGGCACCTGATGTTGACGATCATGACCTCGCGGGAGTCGTCCTTGAGCCGGATCACGTTGGCCATAATCACTTTCAGCTCGTCTTCTGTATGAATCTTCGCCGGCATTCGTACGCCTAAAAAAGAGTTGCCTGGCCGGGGGTCTGCTGGTAAGATACGCACCGCTCCACGGGGCGGCCGCCACGCCTTCCCCGGGGAATCCGGCCGCGGGCCTTGCCCCGACGGCGGCATGAAGCCGGCGGCGACCGATTGACCATCCACGGTGGGTATAGCTCAGTTGGCAGAGCACTGGATTGTGGCTCCAGGTGTCGTGGGTTCAAATCCCATTACCCACCCCAATATT
>CALAMB010000007.1 GCA_937925645.1 uncultured Acidobacteriota bacterium | reverse complement strand
CGGCGCCGGTGAAGCGGCCCTTCATGCGGTCCTCGCGGCCGGCCAGCCAGATCCCGCCCGGCAACTCCACCGCCTCGTCGCGGAGCACCCGGATGCCGTGCGCCTCCAGATACCGCACCGCCGGCTCGGCGCCGCCGATGTACTCGTGGTTGCCGGTGCACGCCCAGACGCCCAGCGGGGCGCGCAGCGCCTGCAGCGTGCGCCCCAGGTCCTGGCGGATGACGGGCTCCAGGTCCTCGTCCACGATGTCGCCGGGCAGGAGGATGAGGTCGGGTTTCAGTCCGGCCACGGTGGTCACCAGGTCGCCCACCAGGGAGTTGCCCACGAGGGTGCCCAGGTGGATGTCCGACGCCAGGGCGATCCGCAGGCTCGGCCGGCCCTCCACTGCCTTGGGGATCGTTACGGCCAGGCGGCGCACCTGCGGATTGCGAGCGTTCCAGAACCCCAGGCCCACGACGAGCGCGGTTACGGCGAGCGTCGCGCCCAGCGCGATCAGTCGGGCGCGAGGCAGGTTCGCGGTCACCGCCGCCGGAAAGATGTGGAACCAGCGGTGCAGCAGGCGCAGCAGGTCCACCAGCACCGCGCCGAGGATGAAGTACAGCATCAGCGCCAGCCAGACGGCGCCCACCCAAACCAACACCGTGGCCGGACCGGTCCAGTCGGTGCGCTCCAGCAGGCGACCGGCGATGAACGCCGCCGCGCCCAGTCCGAACACCACCGCGAAGACGACCCGCCACGGCGAACCGGCGGGCAGGGCCTGCCAGCCGCGCCGGAAAATGTAAGCGTTCAGCAGGAAGTAGAGGATGAAAAAAATTGAGAAGAAGATGATGAAACTGGCTTTCATGGCGGTGGCGTCGAGCGACCTCGCGAGAAGGTTACCGGCGCGACGAGGATGTGCGATCGGCCGGTTGCGACAGATATTGTAGGCAGGCCGGCGCCGGTGATCAACGGTTATCTGGCCGCGGCGCGCCGGCGGGTCTTGACAGGATCGGCCGGTTGGCCTATGAATGGAGGCCGACGCCCCGGACGGGGCATGATCGGTAAAGGAGGCAACCATGAACCACATTGCGCGGTGCGCGATTCTGACGGCGGTGCTGGCGTTGCTGGCCGGCGCGGTCGCCGCCCAGGCGGTCGCCGGGCCCATGATGAAACTGGACCGGTTCGTCGTCTGCGCCGGCGTGGCGGACCGCGAACCGGTGGGCGAGGCGGACACGTTCCCCGCCACTACCGAGAAGGTGTACGCCTTCGTGGAGCTGAAGGACATCGCGGCGGACACTGAGATCGCCGTCGTCTGGTATCACGGCGACAGCGAAGCGGGCCGCACCACCCTGACGGTGAGACAGGGCGCCCGCTGGCGCACCCACGCCTACAAGACGCTCCACAACCGCACCGGCGCCTGGCGGGTTGAGGTGCTCGACGCCGGCGGCGCCAGGCTGGGGGAGGCCGCCTTCACGGTGGAGTAGGGCGCCGCCTGCGACCATGGAAAAAACGGGGCGGACAACCTGTCCGCCCCGATGCCATGGGTAGGGAGGTAGGTCCCCGGCGGGCGGCCGCGTCGCCCGCCGGGTCGGCGATGCTTATTTGTCGCCGGTGGCGTACTTGATCCCCTTGCGCTTGGCCTGCTCGGTGACGATGACTTGCACCTGTTCGTCAAAGCCGCCCTTGCCGGCCGCCTTGCGCATCTCCTCGTTGATGTATGCCTGGCGCTGCTTGACCAGCTCGGCGATCCGGGCCTGGATTTTCTGGCGTTCCTCGGCCTTGGCCTTGAGGTAGGCCGCCTGCTGCTCCTTGGTGAGATTTTTCATCTCGGCAGGGAGTTCGTCCGCCTTCACTTCCTCGAGCTTGACCCGGTTGTCCTTCAGGTCGTCCACCAAGTCGCCGCCACCCTGGACCGCCTTGCCGGTGCTGGCGTTATAGGCCAGGCGATCGGCCGCGGCGGGCGCGGCAGCGGCCTCGGCGGCCATCTGCTTGGCCACGACCTCGCCCCGCTTCCGCTCGCTGCCATAGGGGACCAGGGTGCGGCCGACTTCGGCGTTGAGCTTGGCCAGCTCGGCGTCCATGGGCGTGCTGACCACCTGCATGTCGCCGGACTGGCCGATGGCCACGAACTTCCCCTCGGCACGGCCGGCGATGTCCTGCCAGATCGGGGTGGTCTGGGCGTGGCTGCCGCACTGGACCGTGTTGATGATCAAATCCTTCTTCACGGCCTGCTCGCAGGTTTGGGCGTACTTGACGTCATCCGGATAGTCCATGTGGGGCGGGCAGTCCCCCACCAGGAAGATGATCTTGAGGACGCCGCGGTCGGCGCTCCAGCCGATCTTGTGCACGGCCTCGTGCAGGGCCTGGTTCACCGATTCAGGCGTGTCGCCGCCGCCGCCGGCCTGGAACTTCTGCAGGTTGGCGTAGACGGCGTCGATGTCCTCGCTCAGGCCGTAGAGCCGGGTGACGTACTCGTCGCCCCGGTCGCGGTAGCCGATGAGGGCGATCTTGAGGTTGGGGGTGGGCTTGGCCGCCACCATCTGGTTGGCGATGGACCAGATCTTGAGCTTAGCGCCCTCGATGAGGCCGCCCATGGAGCCGGTGGTGTCCAGCACGAAGCAGACCTCGATCCGGGGCGCCTTCGCGGCGGCGGCTGACTTTTCGGCCTGGACGGCGGCCGCGGACGGGGCGGCCGCAGCCGCCAGGAGCAGCGCCAGAACCAGGAGGGGGTGACGGGCGGTTCGGGTGTTCATGTTCATCTCCTTATCATTCATGATGTCGGTTGCGGTTCAGTCGACGATCTCGTACACGGTGTCGCCGAGCGCCACCTGGACGTTGCGGCCCACCGACAGCCACTGCGGCATGCTGGGGTGCTTGCCCATCAGGCCGAAGTACTCGTCGGAGTTGAACTTGACCTGGACGCGCCGGGCGCCGGGCTTGGCCTGGACGTTGGCATCGATCCACTGCGCGCCGTTCTGGAAGAAGTTGCGGCCGGCGATGAAGCGGTTGGCCTGGGCGCTGATCGCCCGGTCCACGCCCTCGCGGTCGGCGGCGCCGGCATAGCCCTTGCGGGCGTGGACGTTGGCCGCCGCCGGGGCGGAGACGACCTCGGCCTGCTTCAGGGTGCTGTTCGACTGGACGCCGCCCACCACGCCGGAGCCGCTCGACTCGTCCTTCATCTCCTTGTAGCGACGGCGGGTTTCGGTGACCATCTTCTCGTCCCGGTCGATGGCCTGCAGGGTGCGGCTGGTCACCGGGACGTTGCGCCGGCTCTCGTCCTCGACGATGAGATAGGCGGTGTAAGGGGTGACGATGCCGTAGAGGCGGGCCAGGCGGGTGACCTCGTCGCGCAGCTCGGCGCTCTCGCCGTGCAGGCGGATCTGGTCCAGCAGGAAGCCCACCCGGCGCGTGGCCCACAGGCGCGGAATGAAGCCGTGCGCCGCGTCGCGGGCGGGGAAGTCGGCCGCGTAGGTGAAGGTGCGGGCGCGGCCGTTGACCGAGCCGCTCAGCTTCACCGTGGCGGCGCCGCTGCCGGTGTAGCGGCCGAAGAGCACCAGTTGCTCGCCCTTGAACAGGTCGGGCAGCGCGGCGGGATAGGTCTTGGAGATCTTCACGGTGCCGGACACTTCCAACCTGGGATTGGCCAGCACGGGCATGCTGATCTTGGCGTAGAAGTTGGACACCTTGACCTCGATGTCTTCGCTCGGCAGCACGTACTGGCTGGCGGCGCGGGTCTCCTCGGCCAGCCGGTCCAGCAGCCGGGTGTTGATGTCGGTGCCGATGCCGAAGCAGAACACCCGCACCGCCCGTCCGCCGGCGGCCGCGCGGGCCCGGTCCAGGATCTGCTTCTCGTCGGTGCTGCCGATGGTGGGCTTGCCGTCGGTGAGGAATACCACCACGTACGGCCGGTTGGGTGATCCGGCGCCCGGCGCCGGCGCGAGCGCCGCGGCCAGGGCGTCCTCGATGGCGGTGCCGCCGATGGGCTTGAGCTCCTTGACGAAGGCGGCGGCCTTGGCGAGATGGTCCGCGTCCGCCGGGGCCAGCCGGCTGAAGAGCGGCTCGGCCTCGGTGGCGAAGCGGACGATCTCGAAGCGGTCGCCCCGGTTCAGGTTCTGCAGGCAGAACTGGAGCGCCCGCTTGGCCTGGTCCAGCTTGCCGCCGTCGGCCATGGAGCCGGAGGTGTCCAGGACGAACACCACGTCCTTCTGGACGATCTGCTCGCCGGCCAGCCGGACGGAGGGAGACGCCAGGAGCAGGAAGTAGCCGCCGTCGGCGTCATCGCCGTTCCGGCTGGCGAGGAGGCTCAGGCCCACGTCCCCGTCGGGCCGGGTGGAGTAGAAGAGCTGGAAGTCGGTGTCGGGCCGCGCGTCGCTGGTCTCGAAGCCGGCCACGGCGTGGCGAGCGTCGGAGCGGCGCACCTCCACGGGGTGGCTGGGCGAGTAGACCGACTGCAGGTCGTGGGTGCTGCTCAAAGCCACCTTGACGGAGACGCTGCCGATGGGCTGGGCGGAAAACTTTTCGGTGTTCAGCGGGTAGACGTACTCCACCAGCCCGCTCTCCTGGCGCAGCACCTGGGTGTAGCTGAGGCGGACGCGTTTTTCGCTGCGTGGCTCGATGGGGAATATGCGCACCTTGAACAGCCCCTGGCCGGCATACTCCATCAGGGCCGGGTCGCGCATGCGCCGGACGATGTCCTCATAAATCTGCCGCGCCTTGGTGGCGTCGAGGAGTTCCGCCTCGGTCATCTTGCCGTCGATGTCCATGGCGAAGCGGTCGATCTGGGCGCCGGCGGGGATCGGGAAGATGTACGTCCCTTCCAGCCGGGCGGAGGTGGGGTTGAAGAACGACTGGTCCACCTCGGTCACGGCCACCTGGTCGGTGATCGTGACGGTGACGTGATGGTACTTGACGGCGAGCGGGGCGAACGCGTACGGCTGGCCCGGCACGGGATGCGGCGGCGGGGCGACGATGAACCCGTCGGCCCGGACGAACCCGGCCGCCAGCGCGGCGATGCAGATGATGGCTGCGACATGGGGAATGCGTCTCATATGGGTCCTCCTGGCGGAGATCGCGCCTTGCGGTATCTATTTGACCCGTCCGGCGGGGAAACGGATCAATCGCGCGGTCACTCTAGAGACGGCGGCGGCGCGACCGGCTTGCAAAAAATCTGACGGGGATGGCATCGGCCGCGCGGTTCATGGCGGTTAAGATGCTGCGGCGGGTGAATTTGGCGACGCTGGCAGGGGCGGGGCGTCAGGGACTAGGGACACTCAGCCGGCCGCGGCGGAGGGGCGTTTCGAGTGGCTCTCCCTCGGCCGGCGCCGGCCAGAGACGGGCCTTGGCCGAGGCGGCGGGGACATCCATCCCGAGCCAGGCGGAGAGCGTGGCCAGGACGAGCTCCCGGTCGTCCAGTCCGTTGATGCGGATGCCGTGGTCCGCCCCCGGCTGGATGATCCTCAGCGCGACCGCCTCGCCATTCAGCTCCACGGCGCAGGCGGTCCAGGGGTCCCAGCCCCCGTAAATGTAAAGGATGTGATCCCCCTCGGTCTGGAGCCAGCCCAGGATGTCCGTCATGGCCTCCGGCCGGTAGGGGAGCGGCGTGTCCAGAGGGGCGAAGACGCTGTAGTCGGGGTCCGGGACGTAGACGAGCAAGTCATCGAGGTGCTCGTACAGATAGTCGCAGTAGCCGGTCTCGGTCAGGAACTGGTAGAAGGCCGGTTCGAAGTAGGCGATGCCCTGGTCGGAGTAGTAGTCGAAGCCCACCGTTTCGGCCAGGTGGACGAACATCGTCGTCGCGGAGGCCTCCGAGCCGGGGATGGTGTTGCAGTCGCTGGGGCCGTACTGCCAGAAGGCGAACGGGTGCTCCATGACCGCGTGCTCAACGGCCGCGTCGAAGCCGATCCGGTTGTAGGTCCGTCCGGTCTGGGCGGCCCAGGTGCTCAGCCGCGCGGCGATGGCGGAGCGGTTCTGCAGCGCCCGCCGCTGGAAGGCCCATATCCGGTCGCGGCACTCGACGGTGCCGAGCCCCTGGATCATGCCCGTCGGTCGCGGATCCTCCAACGCCAGCATCAGCGGCGCCACGTACGCCACCGTCACGTCGACGTCCCGGGGGTGGAAGCGGCGATGGAACATGGCGGTCATGCCCCCCTTGCTTCCCCCCGTGTTCACCCATCGGTTGGGGTAGATGTCCTTGAACAGGGCGACGAGGCGGTGGTGGTCCGCGGCGGCCTGCACGATGTTCAGTTTCTCCCAGTCCATGTTCGTCGGTGCCGCCCCGTCGAAGAACCGGTGGGGGACGACCAGCTCGTTGGCGTCCAGCAGCCCGCACAGCTCGGTGACCAGGTTGCGCCCGATGCCGTAACCCCCGAGGTACATGACCATGGGCCGGTCTTCGCCCAGGTGGTTCAGCCAGATGCGCTGGATGAACGTCTCGCCGCCCGGGTCCTGGTGATCCAGCGGCTGGGTGACCCGGATCTCGTACGCGTTCGGATAGGGCGACGGGGGTGTCACCGGGTTCACCACCACCCCCGGCAGCGCCATGAGGCGCTCGAGATACGTCCGGGTCTCCTGGTGGGGGACGGCTTCGGTGAAGAGCAGCCGCGCCAGGCCCTGCCCGGACATGTGGATGCCGGTGACGGCGCCGTCGGCGCAGGCCACGATCCGGTCGATCCCGGATTCGGCGAGGTGCGGAAAGATGAACTCGAGGAGGCGCACGTAGGGGGTGTCGGGCGGGATGTCCACGAGCACCCGGTCGATCTCGGCGCCGCCCCGGTACGCTTTCAGGATGGCGGAAACCGGTTCTCCGGCGGCGTTGTACAGGGCCAGGCCGGTCCAGTCGAGGCCGCCGGCGGTATAAGTCGGAAAGGAGAACACCCATTCTCCAGCCGGCGCCTGCGTGAGGAGGAATTCCGCCGTCCCGCCGTCGGCGGTGGCGACGTAGGCCAGCCGGGCGAGCAGCCCGGCGGGACAGCCGGTGAGGCAGCCGCTGTCGGCGGGCGGGTCGGCGAAGGCCGTGAGGTCGATGGCGCGGCTCTCGCCCGGAGCCACGGTGACGGGCTCGGCGGCCACCGGCTGCCCCTGGTGGAAGAGGTGGAGCGTGACGGCGGCGGGTGCGCCGTCCGGATTGTCCAGAACCAGCCAGTTGGCCCAGGTGTCGGCGCTCCCCGCCGTGACGTGGGGCAGGGGGCGGATTTCGCCGCCGCCGGTTCCGCCCACGGCGGGAGTGAAGAGCAGGCGGGCCAGGTCATGTCCGGAGATATGCAGGCCGCACACGGGTACGTCGGACCGCACCTCGACCCGCGCGACCCCGGGGACTGACAGACCGGGGAAAAAATCGGCGAGCATCTGCACCAGAAGGTCGCGGCCGCCGATCCCGTGCGCCACGACGCCCAGGCTGGCGCCGGACGGAGCGAAGGCTTCCAGCGTGACTGCGGCGGGCGCCTCGCCGGGATTCATCACCGCCAGTCCGGTCCAGTTGACGATGCCGCCCGCATAGTGGGGGAGCAGGAACTGGAGCCGCGTCCCGGCCTCTTCCGCGAGATCGAACTCGGCGATGCCGCCTTCGACCGTGTGGCGGAAGGCCAGTTTGACGACCACGTTGGGTTCGGCGTAGGTGACCGTGCCGCAGTTTCCCTCGGTCAACGGGATATAAAGGGATTGGCCAGCGGCCACCCCGTGCGTTTGCGTCGCTCCCGCGGCCCCGTCCGAGAACAGAGTGATGTCCACCGAGGAACCGGTGAAGCCGGTGTTGTCCACCACCAGGCCGGTTTCCCACCCGTACGCGGCGGTGACGTAGGGAACGGGCGCGGTCCGGGCCGCCTGGATGGTCCAGGTGCACAGGCAGAGGCACGCCCAGCCGAGCATCTTGCGCATGGTGGAATCCCCCGGTGGTTGTTTCGAACTGGGCAGTTTTACGATCCCGGGAGGATAAAAGTTCAGCCGGAACCAGCCGGCCGGGACCTCCGGATACGGTTTCTTGCATTCCCCGCGGGCTTCCCGTAAGATGGACGCCGTCCCATCACAGGCGGACCACGACTGGAAAACGGTCGGGCGGAGTGGCGCGGGTGGAATCCACAGATCCTCAGCGACAGGCGGCCAACCGTGAAAAGCGCCTCGTGGCTCTGAGCTCGGTTTTCGCGGCCATCTTCCTGACCGGGATCAAGCTGGGCGTGGGGCTCTGGACCAACAGTCTCGGCATCCTGTCGGAGGCCGCCCACTCGGGCCTGGATCTGGTGGCGGCGGCGGTCACGTTCTGGGCGGTCCGCGTGTCCGGCTATCCGGCCGACCGGGATCACACCTACGGCCACGGCAAGGTGGAAAACCTGTCGGCGCTCTTCCAGACGCTGCTCCTGCTCGTCACCTGCGCCTGGATCATCTACGAGGCCGTCCGCCGGCTGCTCGGCCCGGAGTCCGTGGCGGTGGACGCCAACGTCTGGGCGTTCCTGGTGATCATCGTGTCCATCGCCGTGGACGTGTCGCGTTCCCGGGCCCTGCGGCGGGTGGCGGAGAAGCACCACAGCCAGGCCCTGGAGGCCGACGCGCTCCATTTTTCCACGGACATCTACTCGTCGCTGGTGGTCCTGGTGGGCCTGGCCGGCGTGCGCGCCGCCGCCGCCCTGGACCTCCCATTCCTGGAAAAGATGGACGCCCTGGCGGCGCTGGGCGTGGCGGTGATCGTGGTCTGGGTGAGCATCCAGCTCGGGCAGCGGGCCGTGCGCGACCTGCTGGATGCCGTGCCCCGCGACCTGCCCGAACGACTGGCGGAGCGGATCCGCGGCGTGGATGGCGTCGCGCGGGTGGCGCAGTTGCGCGTGCGGCGGAGCGGGCCGGACCTGTTCGCCGACGCGACGGTGGCGGCCGCGCCGGGGTTGCCGCTGGAGCGCGTCCACGCCATCGCCGACGCGGTGGAGGCGGCGATCCGGAACGCCCATCCCCGGGCGGACGTCGTCGTGCACGTGGAACCCGACGCCGCGGAGCACGAGGGGCTGGTGGCCGCGGTGCGCCGCCAGGCCGCCCGCCAGGGCCTGGCCGCCCACGCGGTGCGGTTCTACGAGCGGGATTCCCGGCGGTCGGTGGAACTGCACCTGGAGGTGGACGAGGGGCTGAGCCTGGACGAGGCCCACCGCCAGGCCGACCGGTTCGAACAGACCCTGCGGCGGGAGCTGCCCGGGATCGCCGACGTGGTGACCCACCTGGAGCCGGTGGGCGACGGCTCGGCGGCCTGCCGCGCCGAGGCCGTTTCAGACGGGCGCGTCCACGAGGTCATCGCCGAATTTCTGGCGGGCGAGCCGCTGGCGGCCCACCCCCACGATCTGCAGGTGCAGCGGCTGGAGGCGGGGTTGTCCATCTCGCTGCACTGCGCCCTCGACGCGGGCACCGGCATCCGCGACGCCCACGAGTTCACGGAGCGCATGGAGCGGTTCCTGAAGGCGCGGCTGCCCGGCGTGGCCCGGGTGGTCATCCACACCGAGCCGCGGGGCGCGTGACACTCGCGGCGATTTGCGCTATCCTGAGAGATACAAGGAGTGTGCGCCATGGCCCAAGACGACAACCAGCCGGCGGTGCCCCGACCCCTGCAGCAGATGGCCGAATCGTTCGACGACAGCGACCGCGAGTACATCGCCCGGAAGCTGCCGGGAAAACTGGAGCAGGTCGAGCGGGCCCACCGCGACGTGGGCTACATCAACCGGCTGCTCCGCCGGGCGCGTCTCTTCTTCGACCTGCTGTTCGACAAGTCGTTCAAGACGAACTGGAAGGTCTACGCCGTGAGCGGCGCCGCCCTGCTCTATTTCATCAACCCGCTGGACGTCATCCCCGACGTGATCATCGGGATCGGCTGGCTCGACGACGCCTACGTGCTGGGCTGGGTGATGAAGGTCTGCAACGACGAGATCGAGCGCTACCTCGCCTTCCGCGGCCTGTCGGACCAAGAGTATCGGTGATCGGTTGCACCTCGTTCACCACAAAGGCACAGAGAACACAAAGGATTTTTGGAGTTGGGGGATTGGAGATTGGATCCCAGTTCCCAATTCCCAGAACCCAGGTCCCAGAACCCAGGTCCCAGGTCCCAAGTCCCAAGTCACAGGGCCCAGGTCCCAGGTCCGATTTCCGATATCCGCGTTACGGGAACGAGCTCCCAGCCTCGAGCCTCGATGACGAATTACGATCACGATTACGATGACGATTACGAATTACGAGCACGAAATCCGAAGTCCGATGTCCGCGTTACGGGAACGAGCCTCCAGCCTCCAGCCTCGAGCCTCGAACCTCCAGCCCCGAGCCCCGATGACGATTACTCAGCAGCTCCCGTTTTTCTGCCTATTCCTGGCAGGATTTTGGGAGTAACTGAATATTCGCAGCACGATATGATTCATCAGCAGTCTGTTCGTGGTATCCTGTATCCAGTCTGAATATCATCAGCACGTGTTGAGCTTCATGTCCGACACCCGTGCGGTCCGGCTAACAGTCGAATAATTTGCGCTGTTGAATCGGAAGATACTGGTTGTCATTGTCGGCATAGTTGGTCAGTGCTTCCCGCAGAGTGGATGTCTCGAACAGGCGCGCCGGCACCGCTCGATGTCGCGCCGGCTCGCCCGCCCGGCCAGCCGGGCAAGCGCCTGGCAGCGGAACTGATCCCGGCAGGCGAACGAGCTGACTATTCATGATTGTCATCAGGGAATTTGTTTTCGGGGGCAGCCGATGCGAACTGTTTCTTGGTTGACGTTCCTGGCCTTCTTGCTGGCGGGTGCGGGCCCGGCACTGGCCGGGGAGGCGCCCCTGGTGGTGCCACTGGTCCTGGGAGACGTGCTGGAGGCGACCGATGCCGGGCGGGCCGCGCTGACGCTTCAGGCGGACTACCTGGCGGACCCGGCGGGGCCGGCGCTGCCGGGCGGCGGTCCGGAGCGGGTCTGGTGGCTGGACGGGAACCCGGTGCTGTTTCTCGGCTCCGGCCGCCTGCCGCTGCCGGCCGAAATCCTGGGGCGGCCGTCGGTCTGGGTCCGCCTCTCCCGGCAGGGGCGGGAGATCCCGGGCAGCCCCTTCCAGGTCCATCCGGCCGGCGGCGCGTTCCGCTTCTCCGGGAGCGTCGAGGAGCTGCTCCAGACGGCGGAGCGGGCGCCGGGCACGATGAACGCGGCCTACCTGACCGCGGTGGCCAACTTCCTGGCCGGCAACCTGGTGGACCTGGACATGGAGGCCACCAGCTACTCGGTGATGGGCGTGGGCCCGGTGATCGACCGCACCGGCCAGTGGGTGGGTGACCCGACCGGCCTGGTGGGCCCGGCGGGTCCCGCCGGTCCGGCTGGTCCCGCCGGTCCGGCTGGTCCAACCGGCTCCATCGGTCCCACTGGTCCGACCGGCCGCACCGGTCCGGCCGGTCCAACCGGCCCCACCGGCCCCACCGGTCCCACGGGTCCAACCGGCCGCAGCGGCCCGCCGGGTCCCACCGGCCCCGCCGGTCCGGCCGGTCCAACCGGCCCCACCGGCCCCACCGGTCCAACCGGTCCCGCCGGCGAACAGGGGCTCCAGGGAGAGACCGGCCCAACGGGTCCCACCGGACCGACAGGGGAGCAGGGCCCGGCCGGCCTCTTGCCCGACGGCACGGCCGCCGGTAACACGCCGTACTGGGACGGCAGCGCGTGGGTGACGGGGAGCGGCAACCTCCACAACGCCGGCGGGAGCGTCGGGGTGGGGACGGCCACACCCGCCGCCTCGGCGAAGCTGGAAATCAGCTCCACGAGCCAGGGCTTCCTGCCGCCCCGGCTGACCACGGCCCAGATTCTGGCCATCGCCAGCCCGGCGGAGGGGCTGCTCGTCTACAACACCGATCTGAAGCGCTTTTACGGCTATTCCGAAATGGCTTGGCGGGCTTTAGGCTGGTCTGGCGTCCTGATCCAGAGTCAGGTGTACGCCGAGGATTCCATCGTAGGGATCCTCCGCTTCGTGCCGAACGGATTTTTCACCCAGGGCTCGCCCGCGGATGAGCCGTGCCGGAATGGCGATGAAACCCAGTTCACCCACACCCTGACCCGCCACCTCGCGGTGATGGAGACGGAGGTGACCCGCCAGATGTGGGCGGACCTGCGGGCGGAGCAGCCGTCGCTGCCGGCCGATCCGACCATAACCACGTATGGCGCCGGGCTGAGCAACCCCGTCCAGAACAACACCTGGTACGAGGCCGTGCTTTTCGCTAACCTGCTTTCGCTCCAGCAGGGGCTGACGCGCTGCTACTACGCCGACGCGGGCTTCACCACGCCCATCGACGCCACCAATTACACGGCGGGGAATTACCACTGCGACTTCGCCGCCACCGGCTACCGGCTGTTGACCGAGGGCGAATGGGAGTACTGCTGCCGGGCGGGGACGACGACGACGTTCTGGATCGCGGAGCCGAACTTCACCTCCGGCACTTGCGGCACTTCCTCGCCGGGGTTGTTCGCGGCCCTGGAAACGGCGGCCTGGTTTGTGGACAACAGCAGCTCGCTCAACGCTTCCAGCCCGGCGGGGACGAAAGCGGCAAACCCGTGGGGCCTCTACGACATCCACGGCAACGTCTGGGAGTGGTGCTGGGACAGGTACGGGACTTACCCGGCGGGGAGCACCACCGATCACGCGGGCGCAACATCGGGCTCCGACCGGGTGTATCGCGGCGGCGGCTGGGGCAACATCGCGTTGTACTGCCGGTCGGCCGACCGGCTCAGCAGTTCGCCCAACAACCGAAGCCACAACATCGGCTTCCGCCTCGCCAGGTCGTTACCCTGAGCCCTTTTGCCATTTTGCCCGTTGCTGCCGGGGGGTGGATGGAAGATCCGGATGGTGCTTACGCAAAGCGACCGGAGGCCCGCTCGCGGCGCCTAAGCGCCGCCAACCGGCGGATCGTGCCACGGGCGGGGGAACGGTGAGTCGGTGAATCGGTGAGTCGGTGAATCGGTGAGTCGGTGAGTCGGTGAGTCGGTGAATCGGTGAGTCGGTGAGTCGGTGAATGGGTGAATCGGGAGACGGGAGACGGGAGACGGGAGACGGGAGACGAGCGGCGGGAGACGGGAGACGAGCGGCGGGAGACGAGAGGCGAGAGACGGGAGACGAGAAACGGGAGAGGGAAAACGTTAGATGAACGGGAAACCCCGAACCTCGAACCGCGAACCCCGAACCCCGACCCCCGATTTCCGATGTCCGATTTCCGAAGTCCGTCGGTTGGGAACGAGCCTCCAGCCTCGAACCTCCAGCCTTGAGTCTCCAGTCTCGAGCCGCTAGTTTCGTGCGGCGTCAGCGCGCCACCAGGGTCACGGCGACCGAAAGCTCCGTCCCGTCGCGGCGCAGTGTGACCGTGACCGTGTCGCCCGGCTGGCGAGCGCGGAGCGCGGCGGCGTACTCGGCCAGCGAGGTCACCGCCTGGCCGTCGAGGGCGGTGATCACGTCGCCCGGCCGGATGCCGGCGCCCGCGGCGGGCGAGTCCGGCGTCACGGCGGCCACCTTCACCCCCGGACCGGCGAAGGCGAAATCGGGCATGGTGCCCAGGGTGACGCGGCGACCCGCGGACGGCGCGACGGGTCCGTCGTTGCCCCTGGCGGGAGCGGCCGCGGCCGGAGACGCCGCAGCCGGTGCCGGGCGCGTCAGCGGCTCGGCTCGCTCGGCCAGGTAACGCACCGCCTCGCGGGCGAAGGCGGCGACCTTGACCAGGCCGCCGGCGTCCACGCGGTCGGCGGTGTCGCCGGGGCGGTGGTAGTCGGCGTGGGGGCCGGCGAAGAGCTGCACCGCTGGGATGTTCCGGGCGATGAAGCTGACCTGGTCGCTGCTGTCCAACTCCTGTCCGACCAGTTCCGACGCCACCCCGGTGACGTAGCTGCAGCCCATGGCGATGTGCACCCATTCGCGGGCGGACGCGCCGCCCAGCACCAGGAGCTTGCGCTCGCCCAGGCGGCCCACGGTGTCCAGGTTGACGGCGCCCATGATCCGCTCCGGCGGGCAGGCGCCGGGCACCGCCAGGTAATGCCGCGAGCCGCGCCGGCCGCTCTCCTCGCCGGTGAAGGCGGCGAAAATCACCGTCCGCTCCGGCGGCGCCTCCTGGGCCATCACCCGGGCCAGCTCCAGCATGACGGCCACGCCGCTGGCGTTGTCGTCGGCGCCGGGGTGGATCTTCCCCTCGTCGCCCTGGTGGACGTCCGGCCACCCGAGGCCCAGATGATCGTAGTGGGCGCACACCACCACCGACTGCCCGACCCAGTCGGGCCGCGCCCCGGGCAGGACCGCGACGACGTTGGCCAGCTCCATCGGCAGGTTGTCGGGCCCGCCGGCTTCCGTCCAGCGTTGCAGCCAGCCGCCGCCGTCGCCGCCGGGCCGCAGTCCCGCCGCCTGGAATCGCCCGGCGATGTAGTCGGCGGCGCGCGTCAGGCCGGGGGAGCCGAGGCCGCGGCCTTCGAGCTCCGGCGCCGCGAGCGTTCGCACATGTTCCATCATGGCGGCGGCGGAAAACGGCGGCGGCAGCTCCGCCAGCGCCTTGCGCGCCGGCAGGCGGGCGGGCGGCGGGAGCACCGGCGCGGCGCTGTCGGTTGTGACGACGGCGGCGCTGAGCGGCGAGCCCACCGCGGGCCACTGCCCCTTGAGCACGTTGGCCGGCTCGTCCCCCTCGAAGGCGAGGTAGCTGTACTTGCCGTAGTGGGGGAGCTTGCGGCCGAGGCCCGGCAGGGCCGCCGGCGGATCGGCGCCGAGCCAGACGAGCACGCCCGCGGGGTCGTCCGGATGGCGGGCCGTGACGACGACGCTGTGGCCGGTCCGGGCCAGCGACTGATCGCCAAAGGCGGCGTCCGCGGTCCCGAGCTTCAGGCCGTACCCGGCGGCCGCCCGCTCGAAGGTCGGGCGGAAGGTGTTCTCCCAACCCAGCAGCCAGACCGCGCCGCCGCGGGGCAGCTTCGACAGTTTCTTATCGATGACCACGGTCATCTGGCCGGGGCGCTCCGCGGCCCATCCCTCGGCCAGGCGCCGGTAGCCGGCCAGCGCCTCCGGCGGCGCGGCGGACGGCAGCACGAGCCAGACCTTGCCGGCGCCGAACGCCCGGGACAGCGCCGGCGGGATCTCGGCCCGGTCCAACCGGCGGAAGAGATCGAACTGCGGGTCCACGTCCAGCCGCAGCGGCCGCCTGGGAACGTCCAGCTCGAAGTCGGCGCCCGCCGTGGGCAGGGGCACGGTGACGCGCCACGGGGACGCCTCGCCCTCCAGCGTCACCGCGACGGGGACGTCCAGCGCGAACGGCGCGCCGCCCGGCGCCTGGGCCAGGCGGAACGCCAGCCGCCAGCCGTCGCCGGCCGGCGCCGCCGCCGCGGACACGAGTCGCAACACCGGCGCGCCGGCGCGCGTCACCCACTGGTCGAAGAACGGTTGCAGGTCACGGCCGGCGGCCGCACCGGCGGCGCGGGCGAAATCGGCGAAGGTGGCGCGGCGGTACCGGTTGTCGCGGTAGAACGACCGGAGCGCCTCGGTGAACGCGGCGTCGCCGATGTCCCGGCGGAGCATGTGAAACAGCATCATCGACTTGCCGTAACCCACGGCCTCGCTGGCCGCGTCGTGGCGGCCGCGGAAGGCGGTGAGGGGAAAGTCGTTCGTCGCGTTCACGTAGTCGGCGTATTTCTGCAGCGTGGCCCGGCGGTACTCCTCGCCCTGCCCGCGCTGCTCGGCGATGAGGTGGTCGGCCAGATAGGCGGTGAGGCCCTCGCACCAGTTGCCCGCGGCCATGTCCACGTAGACGCCGTTGCCCCAGTAGTTGTGGAGCAGCTCGTGGGGATAGGAGGAATGCAGGATGAACGGGAAGCGGATCACCTTCTCGCC
>CALAMB010000006.1 GCA_937925645.1 uncultured Acidobacteriota bacterium | reverse complement strand
ACGCTCGAGCCGGCCGAACCGGCCGAGGAGGTCCAGCCGGTCGAAGAGGCAGCGCTCACCGAACCGGCCGAGGAGGTCCAGCCGGTTGATGAGGCGGCGCTCGCCGAACCGGTCGAGCCGGCTGATGAGGCCGAGCCCGGTGCACCGGTTGCGGATGAGGCGCCGGCCGAACCGGATGAAGTCGCGGACGAGGGTGAAACGGACAAGGAATAGGCGACGGTCGTCCCGGTGGCCCGACGGGCGAGCGCCCGTCACTCATCGGGGGTACCCCGTCGCAAAACGAGGACATTATGGATAAGGTTACCGTGAATCAGCTGGCGGAGGATTTCAACCTCGACGCCAAAATGATTCTGAGCGAACTCAAGAAGATCGGCGTGATGATCTTCTCGGCCAATCAGCCCATCGACGAGCGATTCGTGGGCAAGGTCATGGCCCATCTCAAGCTGACGACCAACATCAGCCACGAGGTGGAGAAGAAGGCGGAGCGCCAGAAGCAGATCTCCAAGAAGCGCGTCACCAAGCCCAAGCCGAAAAAGCCGGAGTGGACGCCGCTCGAGGGCGCCATCTCCAAAAGCATGACCATCCGCAAGGCGGGCAAAGTGGACGAGGAAGCCGCCCTGCTGGAGCCCGTTGAGGAAGGGGCCGAGGCCGCCCAGGTGGAAGCGGCGGGTGAGCCCGAGGCGACCGTCACGCTGAAGCGCGCGTCCGCCGAGCCGGCTGGTCAGGATGTCCAGGTTGAGGCGACGGCCGCGGTGACCGAGGAACCGCCCGCGGGGAAGAAGAAGATCCGCAAGGTGGGGCATCGGGCCGCCGAAGAGGCGCCGGCGCCGGTGGCGGAAGAGGAGCAGCCGGCCGAAGTCGTCCCGCCGCCGGCGGAAATCGCGCCTCCCGAAGCGGCCGCCGCCGCGGCGGGCAAGCCGCCTGTCGAGGCGGCTGCGGACAAGCCCGGCGAGATCGTGCGTGAGATCCGCAAGGAAAAGAAAAAGGAGCGAGGCAAGGTCATCAAACGCTCGTCGTCCGGGGCGCCGGTCTCGGAAGGAGTTCCGGGCCGGTCCGGCTTGTTTGCGCCGGTCATCCACCACGGCAGGAAGGGCAAGAAGCGGAAGCGCATGCCAGAAGAAGAAGTCAAGGCGCGGGCCGCGGTCATGCCGAAGCGGCAACTGCAGAAGATCACCGTGCCCGAGGGCCTGACCGTGAAGGAGGTCGCCGAACGGCTGGAAGTGCCCGCCCGGGACATCCTCAAGGCCCTCTTCATGAAAGGGATCATGGTCAATATCAACCAGATTCTGGACACCGAGGTGATCCAGCAAGTGGGCCAGGAGATGGGTTTTGAAATTCAGCCGGTCAGCTTCGAGGAGGAGCTGTTCGAAGCCGAATTTCTCGAGAGCGACAAAGAGCACTACCTCACCCGCGCGCCCATCGTGACGGTGATGGGCCACGTCGATCACGGCAAAACCTCGCTGCTGGACGCCATCCGCCAGACCCGCGTGGCCGCGGGCGAGGCCGGCGGCATCACCCAGCACATCGGCGCCTACAAGGCCGAGATCAACAACCGCTCGATCACGTTCATCGACACACCGGGCCACGAGGCGTTCACCATGATGCGCGCCCGCGGCGCCCAGGTGACCGACATCGTCGTCCTGGTGGTGGCCGCCGACGACGGTGTCATGCCGCAGACCGTCGAAGCGATCCAGCACGCCCGGGCCGCCGGCGTGCCCATCATCGTGGCCATCAACAAGATCGACAAACCCGAAGCCAACGTCGACCGGGTCAAGCGGGTCCTCTCCGAGATGGGGTTGATGCCGGAGGATTGGGGCGGCAGCAATGTCTTTGTCGAGGTGTCCGCCAAGAAGCTCATCAACATCGACCAGATGCTGGAGATGATCCTGCTGGTGGCCGACCTGCAGGAAATCAAGGCCAATCCCAACACCAAGGCGATGGGGACCGTCATCGAATCCCGCCTGGATCGCGCCCGCGGATCCATCGCGACCCTGCTGGTCCAGAACGGCACTCTCTTCGAGCGCGACATCATCGTCGCCGGCTCCATTTCCGGCAAGATCCGCGCCATGTATGACGAGAACAACCGGCGGCTGGACATGGCCGGACCGGCGACGCCCGTCATGGTTCTCGGTCTCGATGACCTGCCCATCGCCGGCGATAAGTTTTTCGCCACCGATGACGTCGTCAAGGCCCGCCAGCTCAGCCTGTACCGCCAGCAGAAGCTGCGCGAAGAGCTGCTCAAGAAAATGGGCACCCGCGTGTCGCTGGAAACGCTCTTCCAGCGGCTCCAGGAGGGCCAGATCAAGGAGCTGCCCATCATCCTGAAGGTGGACATGCAGGGGTCCCGCGACGCCATCGAATCGCTGCTCAACAAGCTCAGCACCGAGAAGGTCAAGATCAACATCCTGCACAGCGCCGTCGGCGCCATCACCGAGAACGACGTGCTGCTGGCCGCGGCGTCAAACGCGATCGTGGTGGGCTTCAACGTCAAGCCCGTCAAGAGCGCGGAGGAACTGGCCGCTCGCGAGGGCGTCGATATCCGCCTCTACACCGTCATCTACACGGTGGCCGAAGAGATCCGCCAGGCGATGGAAGGCCTGCTCGAGTTCCAGGCCCGCGAGAAGGTGATCGGCAGCGTGGAAGTGCGCGAGACGTTCCGGGTGCCGTCGGTGGGCACCATCGCCGGCAGCTATGTGACCGACGGCATCGTGCGGCGCGACGCCCTGGTGCGGCTCTTCCGGGGCGGCGTCCGGGTGTACGAGGGACGGCTGTCGTCCCTGCGGCGCTTCAAGGAAGACGTCACCGAGGTCAAGACCGGCTACGAGTGCGGCATCGGCCTCGACCGGTTCAACGACATCAAGGTGGGCGACGAGCTGCAGATTTACATCATCGAGAAAGTCAAGGACACGCTCGATTCCTGATGGCCGAACCGTTCCGTTCCCATCTCTGTCTGATCCACATGGAATTCTTTTTTCCGGAGGTTCATTCGCTGAAAGAAAAGCGGATGATTCTCCGGCGTCTCAAGGACCGGCTGACGGCCAAGTTCAACGTGTCGGTGGCCGAGGTGGGCTACCAGGACCTCTGGCAGCGCGCCGTGGTGGCCGTGGCGATGGTTTCCGGCGAGCTCCCCCCGCTGCAGCATGCCGTGGAACGCATCCGCCAGGAAATCGAAGAGAACGGGACCGTGGAGCCATCCCACTTTGCGGTGGAATATTTGTGATTTCTCATCTATCATGGTCCCGATGCGCAGACACCTCACCCCTCCAGTCCGCCGGGGCGCTGCGGCCCGTCTGATCTCCCTTTCACTGGTTCTGGTCGCCGTTGCCGGTTTGCCGCTTGCGGCGCGCAACCGCGCCGCGGCCCGCCAATCACTGAAACAGGCGCAGGAGCTGGCGGGCCGGTTGGCGGAGCGCGGCAATCCGCCGCCCACCGTCGATGAATACCTGCAGGCGGTGAAGCTGTACGACGCCGTGCCGCGGCTGGACCCGACCTTCGCCGGCTGCGACGACGCCCTGTACGCCGCGGCAAAGCTGTGCCGGGAGTGCTTTCGGCTGTCCGGAACCCGCACCCATATCGACCGGGCGCTGTCGCTGGCCAACTGGCTGCTGCGGGAATACCCCGTGTCGCCGCTGCGCGACGACGCCCTCCTGCTCAAGGGCGAGATCTACGCCGACGACCTGCGCGAGCCCGCCAAAGCCCGCGAGATCTTATCGGAATATCTGAAGAAATTTCCGCGCGCCCGCTCAGCCAGCGCGGTGAAGGAAAAGCTCAAAACTCTGGATGGGGCCGGGACGGGAGCGCCGGCTGCGGCTCCCGTCGCCGCGACCACCGCCAGCGCCCGGACGGTGGCGGCGGCCGCGTCCGCCGCGGCGGCACCACCGAGTTCCATCGTCGCCCAGATCACCGAGATCCGTTTCTGGTCGACCGTCGATTATACCCGCGTCGTCATCGACCTGGATCGGGAGGTCCCCTTCACCCACAACGAGGTGGACCATCCTTACCGGATCTACCTGGATTTCAGCCGGACGATCCTGTCGGCGGCGGTCAAGGGCAAGGATTTCGCCGTGGGCGACTCATACCTGGACCGCATCCGCGTCGGGCAGTACCAGCTCGGCGTGGCCCGGGTGGTCCTCGATTTCAAGCAGAAAGGGTCGTTGACGGTGTTCACCCTGTACGAGCCGTACCGGGTGGTGGTGGACATCCGCGATCTGGACAAGGGGCAGAGTCTCGACGAGCGCAAGCGCCGACTGGCCAAGCTGTATCGGGAAAGTCAGGACAAGGAGACGTCGCCGGCCGAACGGCCCGCGTCGGCATCGGCCGGCGGCAACACGTCCGCGCCCGCGCCGCCTACCGCCAAATCCGCCGCGGCGACTCCGGACAATCAAGCGCCGGTGACGCCAGCACCGCCCGCGGCAAAACCGGCCGCCCAGCCGACGCCTCCGGCGGGTACCGCCGCCGCCAAGCCGGCGACGGAGCGTCCGAAACCGGCCGGCAACGGCACCCAGGCTCACGCGCCGTCGGGAGCCCCGGAATCGGCCGGACCGCTTCCGCCGCCCAAACCGAACCTGGACGGCCGGCGTTCGCTGACCCGCATCCTGGGCATGAAGGTGGGAAAGATCGTCATCGATCCGGGCCACGGCGGCAAGGACACTGGATCGATCGGCTACGGCGGCATCCGGGAAAAAGACGTCACGCTGGCCATCGCCAAGAAGCTGAAAGCCGAGTTGGAAAGCCGCCTGAACATCGAGGTGCTGCTCACGCGCGAGACGGACGTTTTCCTGCCGCTGGAGCAGCGGACCGCCATGGCCAATGTGGAGAACGCCGACCTGTTCGTCTCGCTGCATGCCAACGCCAGCAAAAACGCCAAGGCGGCCGGCATCGAGACCTTCTATCTGGGTCTCACCCGCGACTCCCGCACCCAGCTGCTGGCCGCGGTGGAAAACGCCAGCGCCCAGCAGAACCTGAGCCAGCTCGAAGACGTGATCAAGAAGATCACGATGTATGAGAAGGAGAACGAATCGAGGGATTTCGCCACGAAGGTCCATCGCAAGATGTTCAACGCCGTGCGCAAGCTGGAGCCATCCGTGCGGGATCGCGGCGTGAAAAAAGCTCCTTTTGTCGTGCTGATCGGGACCGACATCCCCGCCATCCTTCTGGAGATCGGTTTCATCTCCAACAAGCGGGAGGCGCAGATCATCTCGCAGGCGGACAGCCAGAGCCGCGTGGCCCAATCCATCTCCCTGGGTATCGAAGACTATCTGGCCGGCCTGGGGACGCTCGCCCGCGCGCCGGCGCCGTCCGGATCCGACAATGTGGACTGATCGTCGATGCCGCAGGATCGCCTGGGTCGGCCTCGGGTTGCTCCTGGCCGCCGGGAGTGTCTGCGGACAGGTGATCGAGCTGGGCGGTCCGCCGCCGGCGCCCGAAGCGGCGGAGGCGCCGACCCTCAGCCCCGATGAGGCGCGCGTGTTGGCCGCTTTACCGAACTGCCGGTCGAGCAGTTTTCGCCGCTCCTTCGACCGGCAGGTCATCCGGATCGACATTTTCCGGTTTGAGCAGCCGGAAGCGGCATTCAGTCTCTTCACCTTCATGCAGCGTCCGGGGGCCAAACCGTTCTCCGGCCTCGTCGGCTGCTACCTCCAGGGACAGGAGATGGTGGTCTGGCTGGGGAACGCGGTGGTGCGGACCGTGTTCGATGTCCTGGTGCGGGCGCACCTGTCCGAGTACTACGAGTGGCTGTCCGATCAGTTCAAGAGCCGGGATCCGGTGCCCGATCTGTTTCAGCAGTTGCCGGCCGACAACATGGACCGGCCCTCCCGCCGGTACCTGGTTCGGGACGGCCAACTCGCGCTGGTGGCGGAAGGCGGCGCGGTGGTTGAATTGGGGCTGGACCGGAACGGCCGCCTGGCGGTGGCCCGATATCGCGGTGCAGGCGGCGCCTATTGGGCCGGCTGGCTGGCGCCGGCATCGACGGATGACGCGGCGCGGCTCCTGGCGCGCGGCGAGTCCGCCGCCGCCATGCCCCGGTTGAAGCGCGTGGGCGAACGCATCGGGTTTTACCTGGGCCCGGCGGACCCGGAATCCGTCGGCGCGGCTTTCGCCCGGCTCGAAGCCGCCGCCCGTTATCCCGCGACCGTCGGGGAGATCGATCTGACCCGGTTTTTCCGGCGTGACGATTATACGTATTCCGGATTGATTCTGGCCGCGCTGCGTTTTGTCGGCCTGACGCTCCTGATGGCTCTGGCCGTCGGCCTGCTGGTGCGCGGAGCGATCGTCGGCTTCCGGCGGATCCGCCGGCGGCCCGACGGCCTGGCCGACGAACACGTGGTGCGGCTTAAACTCGATGGCGTGACTGGAACCCGGGGTGACAGCCGTGATTCCGGCACCCAGCCTCCGCCACCGGGATCATGACAAGGAGGTCGCCATGTCCGATCGTCTGCTCACCACGCAATGGACCCGCCGGGAAGTTCTGGAAGACCTGCTCGTGCCGGCTGCGGCCGGTGTCGCCCTGGCGGGCCTGGCCGGGTGCGGCGGCGGCCGGGAACTGAGCGCCGACAAACGCGTCGGGGCGCCCCCGCTCGATCTGGTGGTGGTGCGCAACGGAGAGCCGGAGGTGCTGGTCCGTCAGGCCATGGAGGCGATGGGGGGCATGCAGCGGTTCGTCGCCCGGGGTGACCGCGTGGTGCTCAAGCCCAACATCGGTTTCAACCGCGTGCCGGAGCAGGGGGCCAACACCAATCCGGAGGTGGTCCGGGCGCTGGCCGTCGAGATCCTCAACGCGGGAGCCCGGACGGTCAAGATTTTCGATCACAGCCTGTACGAAGCTCGCCACTGCTACGCCCGGAGCGGCATCGCCAAGGCCGTTCAGGACCTGGGCGTGGAGCTCGAGTTCGTCGATGAACGCAAGTTCGTGGACATGGAGCTCGGCGGCGAATGGCTGAAGCGGTGGCCCATCTACCGGGAGGTGCTGGAGGCGGACAAGGTGATCAACGTCCCCATCGCCAAGCAGCACAGCGCCTCAAGACTCAGCCTCGGATTCAAGAACCTGATGGGCGTCATCGGCGGGCGCCGGGAAGCGTTCCACCAGAACATCCACCAGGCGCTGGCGGACCTCGGCGGATTTGTCCGTCCGACCCTGACAATCCTCGACGCGTACCGGATCCTGGTGCGCAACGGCCCGCAAGGCGGCTCCCTGAGCGATGCCGTCCTCACCCGGACGCTGGCCGCCGGGGTGGACATGGTCGCCGTCGACACGTTCGGCTGCACCCTGTTCGACATCGAGCCCGCCCAGATGGGCTTCATCGTCGAAGCCAGCCGGCGCGGCATCGGGCGGATGGACCTGGCCGGCCTCAAGACCCGGACCGTGGAGCTGTAGATGAAGCGCGCGCCACGTATCTTCCGTCTGGTGAATTTACGCCGGCTCAGCCAGGCCGTCTGCTTCATGCTGTTTCTGTACCTGTTCTTCCGGATGGAATTTCCGCCGCTCGGGCCGTCGGGCGAGATGGAGGCCTTCCGCATCCTGGCGCCCGTCGGACTGTTCTTCTACCTCGATCCGCTCCTCGCGGTGACGACGTGGATCGCCTCCCGGGAGTTTCTGCCGGTCCTGCTCTGGTCCCTGGCCACCATCCTGTCGGCGATCCTGCTCAACCGGGCGTTCTGCGGCTGGCTCTGTCCGTTCGGCACCCTCCAGCAGCTCTTCTCCGCCGGCAAGACAGCCCGGCGCCGGGCGCTGCGGAGCGGTCGCTGGCGCTGGAGTCCGAAGCGCAATTTGAAATACCTGATCCTCGCGTTCTTTGTCGCCGGAAGCGTGTTGGGGTTGCAGCAGGTGGGCTGGTTCGATCCGTTCTCGTTCCTGACGCGGTCCATGGCCGTCTGGGTGCATCCGTCGCTGGGGCTGGGTCTGGACGGGGTGGTCCGCGTTCTGGACTGGATCGGGTGGACCGCGCTCGCCGACGCCCTGATCGCCGGGCTGCGGGGCGTGGTGGTCCCGTTCGACAGCCGCTTCTTCCTGCACGCGCTTCTCATCGGCGCGACTTTCGGCGCCGTGCTGGCGCTCAACCGCTTCGAGACGCGGTTCTGGTGCCGCTACCTCTGTCCCCTGGGCGCCTGGCTGGGACTGTGCGCGGCGCGGGCCCCGCTGGTTCTCCGGAAGCATGAGGACCGTTGTACCAAGTGCCGGCTCTGCCTCCAGAGTTGCCAGGGCGGCGATCAGCCGATCCCCGGTGAGCCGTGGATTTCGTCCGAGTGTCATCTGTGCGCCAACTGCGTCGACACGTGCCCCGAGAACGCCCTGGAATTCGCATTCAGCCTGGCGCGCCCGAAGGCGGCGGAGCGCCGGCCGCTGGCCGATCTGAGCCGCCGGGCGGTCCTGGGCGCGGCGGTGGGCGGATTCGTGCTGGCGCCCCTGCAGGCCATCGGGGCCGAAAACGCGGAGCGCGACCGGAAGGTCTTCAAGGCGAGCGACAAGCTGATTCGTCCGCCGGGTGCCCGCGCCGAATCCGACTTCCTGAGCCGCTGCGTGCGCTGCGGCGCGTGCATGAAAGTGTGCCCGACGAACGCGCTGCACCCGGCGGCTTTCGAGGGTGGCTTGGGCACCCTCTGGACGCCCATCGTGGTGCCCAAAATCGGCTATTGCGATGACCGCTGCACGCTGTGCGGCCAGGTCTGTCCCACCGAGGCCATCCGGGAGACCACCCTGGACGATCGGCTCGGCCGGAACGGTCGGGAGCCGGTGCGACTGGGCCTGGCGTACGTGGACCGGAACCGGTGCCTGCCGTGGGCCATGGCCAAGCCGTGCATCGTGTGCGAAGAGGTGTGCCCCACCATCCAGGGCCAGAAGGCGATCAAGCTGGTCCAGGACCGGGTTCAGGCGCCGGACGGCCGGTGGGTGGACGTGCAGAAACCGGTGATCGACGCGGCGTTCTGCATCGGCTGCGGCATCTGCGAGAACAAGTGTCCCATCGCGGACCGGGCCGCGATCCTGGTCACCTGCGTGGGCGAGAGCCGCTCGGCGGCCAACCAGATCTCGCTGCCGGGCGGTCGATAGCCCTTGCGGATACGCGGCGTTCAGGTTAACATTTATACAAATGATCCTGCGGCGGGCGGGTGGGCGCTGTGACCAGTATCGATTTTTTGAAACGCATCCCCCTGTTTTACAATCTGACGACGGTTGAGCTCGGGAATCTGCAGCCTATCTTCCAGGAACGCGAGTACAAGAAAAACCAGGTCATCTTCATCGAGGAAGAGACCGGCAAGTACATGTACATCGTCAAGTACGGCGAAGTGAAGGTGCTGCAGACCACGCCGGACGGGCGGGAGAACATCCTCGCGATCCACGGACCGGGGGACACGTTCGGCGAGCTGTCCCTCCTCGACAACCAGACCACCCCGGCCACGGTGGTGGCGATGGAAGACTGCAAGATCATCTCGATCTCCAAGCAGCATTTCGACACCGTGCTGATGAAGAACGCCCTGGTGGTGGAATCCCTGCTGACCATCCTGTGCCGGAAGCTGCGGGACTCCTGGAAGACCATCCAGATCCTGAAATTCAACGACGCGGAAACCCGGCTCAAGCACGTTCTGATGGGCCTCGCCCGCGTCGACGGCGTGTGGGAATCGGATGAGGTGTTGATCTCGACGAAGATCACCCATCAGGACCTGGCGGAGATCGCCGGCACCTCCCGCGAGACCATCAGCCGGATCATTTCCAAGCTGCAAGCCCAGAAGCTGCTGAAGATCCGCGCCCACAAGTTTGTCCTGGTGGGACACGACCGTTGGAAGAACGTGCAATCATGAGCGATGCGCCTGCCGATCATCCGGAACGGCTCCGGCGGTTGCGGCACGACCTGAACACCCCCCTGACCACGATCCGGGGGCAGATCGATCTGCTGCTGCTGCAGGAGAAGCAGCTCTCGCCGGGGGCCCGGCAGCGAATCGACAAGATGCTCATCTGCTGCGATGAAATCGGGCGGCTGCTCAACGACACCAACAACCACGGGCAGGAGGCGTGAAATGCCGGCGTCCATCCTGGTGGTCGAGGACGAGCCGAGCGTTCGGGAGATCCTGACCTGGCGGCTCATGGAAGAGGGGCATAACTGCCAGCCGGCGCCCAACGCCCAGACCGCGCTGGATCGTTTCCAGAACGGCCAGCGCTTCGATCTGATGATGAGCGACATCCGGATGCCGGGCATGAGCGGGATCGACCTGCTGAAGAAGGTCCGCGTTCTGGACCCGGACCTGGCGGTGATCATGGTGACCGCGGTGTCCGACATGAGCATCGCCATCGAGACGCTCAAGATGGGCGCCTCGGATTACATCACCAAGCCGTTCAACCTGGACGAGGTGTGCATTGCCGTGGAACGGGCCCTGGAGAAGCGCAACCTGATCCTGAAGAACCGCGAGTACCAGTTGTTCCTGGAGGACAAAGTCGAGGAGCAGACCGTCCAGATCAAGAACCTGTACCTGGACGCCATCAAATCGCTGGTCTCGGCGCTGGAAGCCAAGGACAAGTATACCGAGGGCCACTCCCGGCGGGTCACCCGGTACGCCGTGGAGATCGCCCGGATCATGGGCGTCTCCAACGACCAGGTTCAGAAGGTGTATCTCGCCGGCCTGCTGCACGACATCGGCAAGATCGGAGTCAAGGAAAGCGTCCTCAACAAGCCCACGTCGCTCGACGCGGAGGAGTTTTCGCAAATCTATTACCATCCGGCCATCAGCGCCAAGATCCTGTCGCCGATCCTGCGCGATACCGACATCCTGGGCTACGTCAAGCACCACCATGAATATTGGGATGGCAACGGCCGTCCGGACGGGCTCAAGGGCGAGGCGATTCCCATCGGGGCCCGCGTCCTGTCGGTGGCCGACGCGTTCGACGCCATCACGTCCGACCGTCCGTACCGGAGCGCCCGCCCGGTCTCCTACGCCGTCGAGGAGATCCAGAAGTGTTCCGGCACCCAGTTCGACCCGGACATCATGCCGGCCTTCCTGAAGTTCGTCGAGACCTTCTTCTCGGGCGTCGAGTATCTGCGGCCGGTGGTGGAGCAGATCTTTCCCGACCTGCAGGCGGCCACTCCCAACATGGACGACATTCTCCAGAAACAGGCGTAACCGTTCCCGACCGGCCGTGGCCGAAATGCGTTGACCGACTGTGGTGACCGGTCAGCGGCTAAGGGCGCGTCGGGAAGTAGCGATGGCGGCAATCGGGGCAGAGGCCGTGGGTGAAATCCATGTTGGACCGGCGGGCCAGGAAGCTCTCGATCTCCTGCCACGAGTGGTCGGGCAGGCGGATCTTCTTGCAGCCGGCGCAGATGGGGATGAGGCCTTCCAGCTTGCGGATGCGTTCCTCCATCTGCTTCTGCAGCGAAATGTCACGGATGCTGCCGATGACGGCCACCTGACGGCCCATGTGATTGGTCACCGGCCACGTCCGCATGGCGGCCCAGGCGGCGAGGTCGTCGGGCCGGCGAAACCGGAGCTGGATCTCCGCGTCGGCGGCGCCCGCTGCCGCCGCCTGCCAGAACGCCTCGAACGCCGGCCGGTGCTCGGCGTCCACCAGTTCGGCGAGCAGGCCGGGGCGTTCGTAGAATTCCGATGGCTGATGGCCGGTCAGGGCGGCGGCTGCCGGACTGACATATTGAAAACACCGGTCGAGAATGTGGTAGCGGAAGATGAGGTCCTGGTCGACGGAGAGAATTTCCCGGTAACTACGATTTTCGGAGCGCAACTTCCGGTTCTCCTCCATCAGCTTGTCAATCTCGTGGGAAAGGTAGCCGCTATCCATCCGGGCGCCTCCGGCGTCGGTTCGCCACCGGCACGCCGCCAACGGCCGGCAGCTTCCGGACACGGCACCCGGGGGACGCGCATGGGCGCCGGTCAGGCATCTGGACTGTCGGACGGGGTGGCTGACTGATTCGCATTATCCGCAAACCTGCCGCAATCATACCATTTTCGAAACTTCGGCGGAATCATCCTTCCGCGGTCGGCCGGGTGATGCGCCACGCGGCTTGGTTTTGTTTTCGACACCCCTGATCGCGGGTGGCACTTCCGGAATCAGGTCCGCCGCTATGACATGCGGGGCGTTGATCAGACGAACCACGCCGTCGATATCCGTTCGCCCTCTGCCCTTGAGCCGTCGCGTGCCAGTCGGTCCCCCGGGCGCTTCGTCTTCGGTAACGATGCCCGGACTGTGGCGCAGCCGCGGGGGACCTGCCACCGCGGTGGAGTGTGTTCTCCTACAGGGCGGGACACTCGGGCAGGGATTTGATGTATAGGATGCCATCAACGCCCTTGCCGTAATAATCCTTCAAGACGCGGATTCTCTTATAGTCGAGGGCTTCGTAAATCGCGCGGGCGCGGCGGTTGTTCCGGCGGACTTCGAGCTGCAGCTGCCGGCACTGTTTGGCCAGCGCCCGCGCCTCCGCCCAGGCCATCAACTCCCGGCCAAAGCCATGGCCCTGGTGTTCCGGAAGCACGGCGACCGAAATCACGTGGCACGCGGCCATCTCCGCGGGGAAGAGGAGCACCATCGAACCGATGGGCTGCTTTCCGGCCAGGTGGTACAGGTACACCTCGCAGTCGGGACGGAGCAGGAACCCGGTGTAGAGCGCTTCGCTGAACTGGTCCCGGAGGAAGCAGCGGTGCTCGATGTCCATGAGCACCGGCAGGCTGTCGACGGCTGCCGACCGGATCATGGCGTCACCGCCCGCCGGGGCGCCCGGTCCGCCAGATCGCGGGGCGGTGTCCGGCCAGCAGGTGGAGTTCCGGCAAGCAAACGGTGGCGTTGTGAGGACTCGTCCATGTCTGTTGCTTCCTTATTATATCCGCGACGGAGAATAATTCAAGCGGTCCGACCGGCCCGGCGGCTGGCGAGCGGTTTTCATGTACAACCGGAGCCCCTTGCATTACAATAACCGGTTCGTCCGCCGGTTTGCGGTGCCCGGTCCGCCGGGCCAGCGGCGCGGGCCAACCGATATTTCAACTTCGAGGTGAATCGTGGAATACAAGATCAAGGACATCGCCCTGGCCGAACAAGGCGCGCTCAAGATCCGCTGGGCCGAATCCCGCATGCCGGTGATGATGGCCCTGCGGGAGAAGTACTCCAGGGAGCAACCTCTCAAAGGCATGCGGATCGCCGGCTGCCTGCATGTGACGAAGGAGACCGCGGTCCTGGTCAGGACGCTGCGCGCGGCGGGTGCCCAGGTAGCCTGGTCGGGCTGCAACCCGCTCTCCACGCAGGACGACATCGCCGCGGCACTCGTGGCCGACGGCATCTCCGTCTTCGCCTGGCACGGGATGAACGTCGAAGAGTTTTACTGGTGCATTGACAAGACCCTGGAGCTCAAGCCCACCCTGACGCTGGACGACGGCGCCGATCTGATCTTCACCGTGCACAACCGCCATCAGGAGCTGGCGGCCAGCATCATCGGCGGCACCGAGGAGACCACCACCGGCGTCCACCGGCTGCGGGCGATGGGCGCCCACGGCAAGCTGATGTACCCCGTGATCGCCGTCAACGACGCCGAGACCAAGTGGGATTTCGATAACGTTTACGGCACCGGCCAGTCGTCCCTCGACGGGATCCTGCGCGCCACCAACGTCCTCCTGGCGGGAAAGCACTTCGTGGTCGCCGGCTACGGCCACTGCGGCCGGGGCTGTGCCGTCCGGGCCAAGGGGATGGGCGCCCGGGTGATCGCCACCGAAGTGAAGGCCACCGCGGCCCTCAAGGCGATGCTGGACGGCTGCCGGGTGATGACCATGGACGAGGCGGCGGCAGTGGGCGATATCTTCATCACCGCCACCGGCGTCAAAGATGTGATCGTGCGCCGCCATTTCGAGCGGATGAAGGACGGCGCCATCGTCTGCAACACCGGCCACTATGATGTGGAGATCAATCTGAACGACCTGGTCGGCCTGGCCAAGTCCGTGCGGGAGATCCGGCCCAACAATGAGGAGTACACGCTGCCGGACGGGCGGCGGATCTACGTCCTTGCCAAGGGCCGGCTGGTCAACCTGGCCGCGGCGGAAGGCCATCCGTCCGAGGTCATGGACATGAGCTTCGCCAATCAGTTCATGAGCATGCTGTTCCTGGCCCGACAGGGGCAGGGGCTCGAGAAGAAGGTCCACGACATCCCGGAGGCGCAGGACCAGGAGATCGCAACGCTGAAGCTGGCGACGATGGGTGTGTCCATCGACACGCTGACCGAAGAGCAGATCCGGTACGCCGACGATTACTCCGCCGGCACTTGATGCGCGCGTCGGACGACTGCGGCCGTCCCGCCCGGGCGGTGTGCGCGACAACTGAGAGGCCCCCGGCCAGCCGGGGGCCTCGTCATTTCACCGTGACGCGGGTGGTCCGGACTTCCCCCTGCCGGAAATAGCGGACGGTGATCTGCCGGCCCGTCCGGAGGCTCCGCAGGAGCTTCGGGATCGCGGCCATGTCGGTCACCGGCTGTCCCTGGATGTCCAGCAATACGTCGCCGGCCTGGAGTCCGGCAGCGGCGGCCGGAAAACCGGGCAGGACCGCGGAGACCAGCACGCCGCCGTCGCCCGTCCATCCCAACAATTCCCGCAACTGCCTGGAGGCCGGGTGCATGAAGAGGCCCATGGTGGGGACGGCGTCCGGCCCGGCGTCCGCGTCCCGGTGCCCGGCGGCGACCGCCGCCAGGTCGTGCTGCCGGGGCTCCGGCAGCGTCTTCAGGAGGCGGTCGGTTTCAGGCCGGGCGGCGACCTGGCGCCGGCCCAGGATCACGTCGCGGATCAGCGCCTCACCCTCCCGGATGACCTCCAGCCGGACCCGGCTGTTGGGGGCGTGGCGCTGCAGCAGCATCACCGCCTGTTGCACCGAGTCCACCGGCTGCGGGCCGATCCGGCCCACGCGGTCACCCGGCTGCAGGCCGGCGTTGGCCGCGGGCGATGCCGGCACAACGCTGCGGATGAACACCTCCGGCCGCGCGCGTCGGTCCGGACGCTCGGTCGAACCGAAGAAGACGCCCAGGTAGCCCGACAGCAGATTGACCCGGTGCCTGGCGATGAAGTCGACGCGGTTGCGGATGTCCGGAGCGGGCAGCCATTCCCAGCCGTCGGACGGGACGTTGCCGGTCCGGAACGGATAACAGAATCCGTCGAAATCGCCGTTCGACTTGAAGACCGGCGCGAGGATCGGGGGCGCGCCGGTCTGGACCAGCGGCGCCAGTGCCTGGCCGGAGAGCGTCCGGACCGGGATCAGCCGGAACGACCGGCCAGCGGGGACGCAGACCACCTTCCAGTCGGCGTCGGGCAGCGGCGGCATGCGGATGACCGATTGCCCGAACGGGGCGTCGGCTCCGGCCGGGGCGGCGGCCCCCGCAATGAGCAGCCCGATGCGTTCGTCGATGCCCAGTGTGTCCAGCATGACGGGGCGGCCGGGGAGCGACAGCACCTGGAACGTCGTCTCGGAGAGCATGGTCTGCGGCAGCAGCCACTGCAGGCCCACCACCACCCGGTTCGCGTCGCTCCAGACGACGCCGGGCAGAAGGATCTCCTGCTGGATGGAGAGGGCGGCCGAGTTGTCCATCACCGAGCCGGGCAGGGTGACGTACTTGGCGAATGAGGCGCCGGGAGCCGCCGGCGCGAAGCCCGCGACGGTCATGGTCACGCGCACCGGGACCACCGGCAGGGTGACCCGGTCGGCGCCGGCGGCCGTCCGGCCGGCGGCGGCCAGGGCCAGCACGGCGACCAGGGCGTACAGCCGGCGGCGCGGGGCGGGGGGTGAGCTGGCAGTCATGGGGCGACTCATGTCAGTGACTCACCTCCATCAGATAGGGGCCCTCCAGCGCGGACAGGTCC
>CALAMB010000005.1 GCA_937925645.1 uncultured Acidobacteriota bacterium | reverse complement strand
TGAAGGTGTAGGAGCCGTTGAAGTTCAGGGTGTGGCGCCGGTCGGTGTTCAGGTAGCCGGGGGTGAACTGATAGAGCAGGGAGTCATCCAGCCGGAAGTCGTACAGGGAGGTGATGTTGGGGTCATCCTGCCCGTTGTCGTTCCGGTAGAGGCCCTCATAGTTGCCATACAGCTTGGCCAGGCGGTAGTTGGCCAGGAACTGGAAGCCCTGGGAGAAACGCTTTTCCAGGGTCAGTTCCAGGGCGTTGTAAGACCGCTTCGGATCGGCGAAGCCGTCGGGGAGGCCGTCGGAACCGATTTCACCCGTGTCGTTGATCACGTAGTCGGCGGTGAAGGAGGGGTTGGAGATGACGTAGGTGAAGTATTCGGAGTCTTCCAGGTACTGGGTGACGGTCAGGGTGCCCACGTCCTCGAGCATGCGGCCCACTTCGCGGAAGATGTAGCGCATGCCGAAGCTCATGGTGGGGTTGACCTGGTGGTCGAAGCCCAGGACCAGTTCGTTCTGGTACATGGTCTTGGTGTCGGGGACCACGTAGGTGGGGTTGGCGCCGGTGCGGGTGACGGTCGGCGGGGTGGGCATGTCCGGATTGGCGAACGCGCCGGGGGACGGACGGCCCTGAGCGTCGTACACAGGGTAGAACCAGGCGTTGGTCACGCCGTCTTCGGAGCTGAAGGCGCGGACGGCCATGTCGTTGGGGATCTTCTGGTAGAAGCGGCCCCAGTTGCCGTACACCTTGGTCTTGCCGTCGCCGAAGATGTCGTAGATCAGGCCGACGCGGGGGGCGAAGTTGCCGGTGAACTCGTAGGTGATGGCATTGTCGCCGCCGCCGGACATCTGCTGCCAGTCATAGCGCAGGCCGGCCTTCAGGGTGATCTTGTCGGTGATCTTCCAGGCGTCCTGGACGTAGAAGGAGTGATACTTGGTCTTGGTGGCGATGTCGGGGTCATTGGCGTTGCCGCGATACTGCTGGAGCAGCGCATCGGCGGTGGTGATGACACCGTCGTTGTTGGCATCCCAGGTCACGCCGCCGGGGGCGTAGTAGCGCAGGCGGAAGAAGCCGCCGTAGGTGGTGAGGCCCGGGAAGGTGCCGAAGGCGGGCACGTTGATCATGGGGCCGGTGTAGCGGCGGACGGCGGTGTAACCCACATCCTCGTACATGTAGCCGAAGTCCCAGGTGTGGTCGCCGCCGGCGTTGAAGTTGACGGTGGTCTTGACGTTGAACTGCCAGTTCTCGCCGTTGTTGTTCTCAAAGAAGCCCACGCCGCCCAGGCGCTGGATGCCGGCGTAATTGACGTAGTCGTAATAGCCGATCCGCTCCATGTACAGAAGCTGCTCTTCGAACCGGTTGAAAGCGCGGCCCAGAGAGGCGGTCAGGAACCAGTTGTTGGTGAGCACGCCGTTGTAGCGGCCGATCCAGTTCCAGGAGCCGTAGGCCAGGCCGGAGTAGTTGTCATCGCCCGTGGAGGTCATGCCGCGGTTGGGACCCACGGCGCGGTTGGACGGGTCGGCGAACGTGGAGAACTCGAAGTTGTGGTTGCTCCAGGGAACCCAGGTGGCCTTGGCCGACCAGGAGTAGATGGTGTCCTCGCGGTCGAAGAAGCCTTCACCGGGGTCGACCCACTGGCCGAGGCCGGCCGGGGCCATGGTGGTGATGGTGGTCCACTGGGGGTTGAAGCCCAAATAGAAGAAGAACTTGTCCTTCCAGAGGTAACCGCTCAGGTCGGCGCTGACGTCAAACGACTCGTTGCGGAGGACCTGGGTGCCCTGGGATTCGCGGTAGGTGTTGGCCTGTTTCCGGCGGGCTTCCCAGCCGCCGGGCTGGCCGTAGAAGTACACGCCGCCGTGGAACTCGTTGCCGCCGGACTTGGTGATGACGTTCACCACGCCGCCGGTGCTCTGGCCGTACTCGGCCTCGAAGCCGCCCTGCTTGACCTGGACTTCCTTCACGAAGTCGAAGGTCACGCCGGAGCCCAGCGAGCCGTACACGTTGGAGTAGGCGCCCACCGAACCGTAACCGGTGTTGGTGATGTTCACGCCGTCCACGATGTAGTTGTTCTCCAGGCCGGACGCGCCGCCGATGGAGGGGTTGTTGTCACCGAGCGACCCGGAGTCGCCGACGCCGGGGGCCATGTTGAACAGGTTGGTGAAGTTGCGCCGCATCGGCACGCTGGTGAACAGGCTCTCGGAGATGTTGGCGCCCACCGTGGTGGTGGTGGTGTCGACCAGCGGGGCCTCACCGGTGACGGTGATGACTTCGCTGATTTCGCCGGGGGTCAGCACCAGGTTGATGGTGGAGACGGCACCCAGGCGGACGGTGATCTCGGGCTGCTCGTAGGTCTTGAACCCTTCCAGTTCGGCCTTCAGGCTGTAAAGGCCCGGGGTCAGGAAGGGGAAGCCGAACTCGCCGCTGTCACCGGTGACCATGGTCTTGGTGCCGGTGGCCGAGGTGATGGTAACGGTCACACCGGGGATCACGCCGCCGGTCTGATCCTTGGCCGTACCTTCGATACGGCCGTAGGTCTGCGTGGCCTGACCCGCCACCAGGCCGGCGCACATGATCGCCAGCAGGGACAGCAGGGCAAACCTTGGGAACGCATGTCTCATACAGGAACCTCCTTTAAGGATGGGTAAGATATTGAGCCGATCAGGCAAAAAAAGCTGATTGGAGTGGACGAACCCCGAAAAAACCCGTGTATCCCAAAACCCAAAAAACATACGGAAAGCTAAGCAAGAATCATACCAAAAAATGATTGAGGCGTCTAGGTGTTTAAAATATTGTTATCAAAAGGATTATAATTGTGTCGAACGGGTTGTGCGGAGGGATGGGGATAATATGTCCAAAATATTGGACGCTCCTTCCAATTGATTGGATTGACTATGGCTTGGCGGACGATCCGCCCAGCACATACTGGCGCACGTGAACGACTTCCAGCGGTTCGGCGGTGCCGTCGCGATCCAGATCGGCCCGGGCGGTGATGGCCAGCTTGCGCTTGCGCTTGTGGTCGGCCGGATCGGGCGGCGCGTAAGCCAGGAGGTACTGGTGTTTCAGGAACGTGCGGACGGTTTCCATCGTCTTGGGGAACGCGTTGGGGTGGGTGGGGAAGAACGCCGCCCCGCCCGAGTTTTCGGCCAGGGTGCGCAGGCGGTGGTCCGCCTGGAAGAACATGTGGTGGTCCGACGTGGTGAGGAGCGGATCGAGCACGTTGCGCGCGTGCTGGCCCATGGAGACGGCGTAGATGGGCACGCCCATCAACTGCAGCTGGCGGGACAGCTCGTTCAGGCGGCCGCCGCTCTCGCTCAGCCCGGTGGCCAGGAGCACGATCCCGCGCTTGCCCGGTACCTCGCTCATCCGGGTGACGGTGAACCGGACGCTGTTCAGGAGCTCGATGGAGGACAGGAAGGTGAAATTCATGCGGGCGACGGCGGTCAGGATCTCGTCCCGGTCCCGGGTGAAATCGACGACGATCTCGGGGCGGTTGTTGAAGACCACGAGGGCGCAATGATCCTCGGCCGCCAGATCCTTGACCAGCAGGTAGGCGGATTCCCGCATGTCCTGGAGGATGCCGGCGGTGGGCCGGCTGAATTCGATGAGGAGCGCGACGGACACCGGCGACGCGTCGGTTTCGAAGTAGATGATGGGCTGGGGCCGGCCGTCCTCCAGCACCTGGAAGGCGTCGCGGCCGAGGCCCGTGACCAGGTTGCCCTTGCGGTCGCGCACCTGGGCGTTGAAGCGGACGGCCGACACGTCGGCGGTCACGCTCGTCGCGGCGCCGCGGGGCGGCGGCTCCTCGACGCCCTTCGTCTTGGGCACGTCCTGGGCCCCGGCCGTCAGCGCGCCGGCCAGCATCGCCGCCAGGAGAACTTTGCGTCGTCTGATGATCGTGGAACGCATGACCTGTACCCCTGTCATTCTAACACAGGAACAGATGGCCGGAGCACGGCGGGAGTTCAGGGACGCTGCTTTATTAACCGTTGATGGTTGAGGGTTGAGAGTTGAGGGTTGATTTGAGAGCCGGTGAATCTGCGAACCGGCGAACCGTCTCCTGCGGCGTGTGTTCGGGTGGTGGTTGAGAGGCGCGCGAAGGCGCAAAGACGCCAAGCATTTCTTTTTGTCAATGGAATGCCGAAGATCCTATTGGCGGGAGAAAGTGGCTCAGGCATCCCGCCTGCGTTCCACCGAACCGGCGAGGCGGCGAACCGGCGATCCAGCGAGCCAGCGAACCGCTGAACCCTCAACCCTCAACCCTCAACCCTCAACCCTCAACCCTCAACCCTTGAACCCTGGTAACATGCTCGCTGCTGAATGAAAAAGGGGCGCCGAAGCGCCCCTGAGTGTGAGTCGAGAACCGGAAGCGGCTACTGGATCATGTTCAGCTTGCGGCCCACCTTGGTGAACGCGGCGATGGCCTGCTCCAGGTGGTGCGGCTCGTGGGCGGCCGAGATCTGGACGCGGATGCGGTCCTTGCCCCGCGGCACGACGGGGAAGGAGAAGGCGATCACGTAGATCCCCTCGTCCAGCATGGCGTTGGCGAAGTCCACCGCCAGCTTGGAGCAGTCGGGGTACTTGCCGAACATGATGGGGGTGATGGGATGCACGCCGGGGATGATGTCGAAGCCGGCGGCGGTCATCTTCTCGCGGAAATACTGGGTGTTCTTCTCCAGCTTGTCGCGCAGCGTCGTGGTGGAGGAGAGCATGTCCATGACCCGGATGGTGGCCATGACGACGGACGGGGCCACGGTGTTGGAGAAGAGGTACGGGCGGGCCTTGTTGCGCATCCAGTCGATGATCTCCTGGCGGCCGGAGATGCAGCCGCCGGACGCCCCGCCGAGCGCCTTGCCGAACGTGGTGGTGATGATGTCCACCCGGCCCATGACGCCGCAGTGCTCGTGGGTGCCCCGGCCGGTCTTGCCCATGAAGCCGGAGGCGTGGGAGTCGTCCACCATGACCAGGGCGTCGTACTGTTCAGCCAGGTCGCAGATCTCCTTCAGCCGGACGACGTCGCCGTCCATGGAGAAGGCGCCGTCGGTGGCGATCATCTTGAAGCGGCACCCCTTCTCGTTGGCTTCCTTCAGGCAGCGCTCCAGCCCCTTGGCCGTCTTGCCGGTGGCCGGGTCCAGCTCCTCGACGTCGCGCATGTCGGAGTGCTTGTAGGCCCAGCGCTGGGCCTTGCAGAGGCGCACGCCGTCGATGATGGAGGCGTGGTTCAGCGCGTCGCTGATGATGGCGTCACCCTCGCCGAGCAGCGGCTCGAACACGGCGCCGTTGGCGTCGAAGCAGGAGGAGAACAGGATGGTGTCATCCATGCCCAGGAACTCCGACACCTTGCGCTCCAGGGTCTTGTGGATGTCCTGGGTGCCGCAGATGAACCGGACCGACGACAGCCCGTAGCCGCGGTGGTCGATCCCCTCGTGGGCGGCCTGGATCAGCTCGGGGTGGGAGGAGAGCCCGAGGTAGTTGTTGGCGCAGAAGTTGAGGCACTTCTTCCCCTTGACGACGATCTCGGCGCCCTGGGCGCTCTCGATGATCCGCTCATGCTTGTAAAGTTTTTGCTCTTCGAGCTTCTTCAGCTCCTCGGCGAGGAATCCTTTCATTTTTCCGTACATTATGAATTCTCCTTAGATAGGATTAGAATCAATGGTTTCGGACATTGGACTTCGGAAATCGGACATCGGTATATCGGTTGGTTTGAGTAGCCATGCACGCTTTTCTGACAGATCACGAGAGGAGAGGTTCAAGATATTCCCTCCGGCTTGCAGTTGCCGGAAGATTCCGCTGCCGTTAGATCAACCGGCCACTCAGAGTCCTCTTTCAGTCGATAGGGTTCGAGCGATCTTCGCAGCCCTTTCAACATTTTACCGATCAGGTCCAATTGAGCCAAGAGTTCGTCCTGGTGGTCTTTCACCAGGAATCCCAGCTCACAGCTAAGGATCACCTGGGTCTCCAGCTCAGCGACTGACCCGGCTGCGATTGAGAGAAAGCGTAAATACTCAGCCGTGCCCGAGCGGGCATATCCTTCGGCGATGTTTGAGGGAACGGACACAGCCGCCCGTCTCATCTGGGCGGTCAGTCCAAACCGCTCAGCAGGCGGAAAGGAGCCGGTCATTCTGTACACGGTTTTGGTTAGCTCGATGCCTTGCTGCCAAACCCGCAATTCCCGATAATTCTGCATCCGAAGCCCGATTTCCGATGTCCGAAGTCCGATGTCCGGCCGTGCTACTTCATCCGCTTCCGGGCGGCGTCGAACTCGGCCGCGTCGGGGAACAGGACCACCTTGGCCGACTGGCGCGGGCGGCCCAGCATGACATCGAACCCCTTGACGTAATCGTCCAGGCTGAACATGTGGGTGATCACCGGACGGATGTCGAGGCGGCCGGTGGCCAGCAGGTTGCGCACCCGGTACCAGGTGTCGAACATGAGCCGGCCGTTGATGCCGTGGATCTGGGCGCCCTTGAAGACGATGCCGTTGTTGTAGTCGATCATGGTGGGGGACTCGGAGGCGATGCCGAACGCGGAGAACCGGCCGCCGCGGCGCAGCATTTTGAAGCCCTCGGTGAGCGCCTGGGGGGAGCCGGCCATGTCCAGCACGATGTCGGCGCCGGCGCCGTAGGTGTGGTCCTTGACGAAGGCCACGCGGTCGACGTCATCCTTGTTGGCGTAGAGCAGGAAGTCCGCGCCCATCGTCTGGGCGATCTTCAGGTTGAACTCGTACTTGCCCACGATGAAGATCTTGGCCATGCCGCACACGCGGGCGACACCGGCCGCGAGCAGGGCCGCCGGCCCGTCGCCCAGGATGACCACCGTCTTGCCGGCGACGTCGAAGTCCTCGCCGAGCACCGTGTACACGGCGTTGCCCAGCGGCTCCTGGATGGTGGCCAGCTCGGGCGGGATCGACGCGTCGTTGATCCAGCACACCGACTCCGGCACGGCGAAATACTCGGCGAAGGCGCCGTCGCAGTCCACGCCCAGGATCTTCATGTGGTCGCCGATGTGGAGCTGTCCCAACAGGGCGGTCAGGTCGCCGGGATCGTAGATGTGAGTCTCGGCCGAGATGTAGTCGCCCACCTTGACCCGCTTCACGTGGCCGCCCACCTCGACGACCTCGCCGGCCACCTCGTGGCCCATGATCTGGGGGAGGCGCTTCTCACCGATCCGGTTGGCGGCCCAGGCGTCCCACTTGTAGATGTGGACGTCGGTGCCGCAGATGGAGGTCGCCCGCACCTTTACCAGCACCTGGTCGGGGGCGATCTTGGGGAGAGGCCGTTCCAAAAGTTCGCCGCCGAGTTCCGGGCGGGTTTTGACCACCGCTTTCATTTTTTCAGCCATACGATCTCCTTAATCAGATGGATAGAATTCGGACTACGTAAAAAAGTTATTATCCGATGCCGGCGGGAAAAGTTCAAGGCGGTTTTGCCCGCCGGCGAACACCTCGCGCGGCGGGCGCCGGGGCGCTCAGCGGATGACGAACACCCGGTCGAGCTTGGTGCTTTTGAAAATCTTCAGAACGGGCGGGGGGACTTCGGTCAGGACCAGGTCGCGGCCGTGGTTCTTGAGCTCGAGGAACAGCTTCAGGATCTCGCCGATGCCGGAGCTGTCGATGTAGGTCACCGCCGCCAGCCGCAGGACGACGCGCATGGCCGGCGGATAGACGGCGTTGGCCAGCATCTCCTGAAAATCCGCCAGGCCCTCGCCCAGGCAGATTCGTCCGGCCGGTTCGAGGACCAGCTCCTGCGCGTTGTCGTTGTCCACGTTCGTGTCACCTCTTCGAATAGTCTGGCCGGCGGGCTACACCGTGACGGCCAGCATGCGCGCCAGCGCCTCCCGGGCCGGCGTGGCGATCGCCGGCGGCACGACCACCGGTTCCGGCGGGGAGCCGGCGGCCAGCCCCTCGAGCACCGCCCGCAGCGCCGGGAGCCGGTTCCGGCGCATGGAGCCGCAGTATGCGCCGAAACGGGTCAGCGGCTCCACCCGCCGGTCGGCATGGCGGGCGGCCAGCCGGTCCACCAGGTTGAGCTCGGTGCCCACAACCCAGTGGCTGCCGGGCGGCGCCTCGCGGACCGCCCGGATGATGAACTCGGTGGAGCCGGCGGAGTCGGCCGCCCGGACCACCTCGAAGGCGCACTCGGGGTGGACGACGATGTGCGCCGCCGGGGCCCGGCGGCGGAAGTGCGTCACGTGGGTGCGCTTGAACATCTGGTGGACGCAGCAGTGGCCGGGCCACAGCACGATGCGCGCTCCGGCCAGGCGCGCCGAACCGCCCCCGCCGGCGGACCAGAGCGCCACCTCGTCCGGAGGCACGCCGAGGGCGTGGGCGGTGTTGCGGCCCAGGTGCTGGTCGGGCAGGAACAGGACCCGGTCGGCCTGTCCGAACGCCCACCGCAGCACGTGAGCGGCGTTGGACGACGTGCAGACGGAGCCACCGCGGCGGCCGACGAAGGCCTTGATCGCGGCCGCCGAGTTGATGTAGGTCACCGGCAGGGTCCGTCCCGGCAGCGCCGCCAGCTCGTCCCAGCAGCGGGCCACCGCCGCCGGGTCGGCCATGTTGGCCATGCTGCAGCCGGCGGTGGCGTCGGGCATGAAGACGGCCTGCGCGGGCGCGGTGAGGATGTCGGCGCTCTCGGCCATGAAGCGCACGCCGCAGAGCACGATCCACTCGGCGTCGCGGCGCGAGGCCGCCGCCTGGGCCAGCTTGAGGGAGTCGCCGACCACGTCGGCCAGGTCCACGATCTCGTCCTGGACGTAGTGGTGCGCCAGGATGAGGAGTCGTCCGGCCAGCCGGTCCCGCAGGCGCCGGATCGATTCCAGCAACTCGGGGGGAACGCCGGCTGCCGCCGGGTGGTGAGCGTCGCGCGGGCCGGCCATGGGCCAATCCTCCGGGCGGATCGTCGGGCGGTCGATCAGGCTTTGATCTTGAGGATCTTTTTGATCTGATTTTCCTGCACGCGGATCCGGTGGATCCGGCGGCGCAGGCGCTTGACCTTGGCCCGAACGTCCTTGATCTGGGCGTGGTCGTGCGTCTCGGCAGCCAGCAGGGCGCGCTTGTTCCGGATCAGGGGGCCGAGCTCGGTTCGCACCTTCAGCCGCTGGGCCTCGAGCTGGTCGATGGCGGCGGCGTGGCTCAGATCTTCCTGGAAGGTGCCCCGCTGCCGCATGGCCGCCACGAGGACCTCGATCAGTTGGCCCTTGGCCATGCCGGAGGCGCCCTTGATCTCCTCGTACGCGTGGGCCATCTCGCGCAACTTCGTGGCGGTGAGTTTTTCGAGTTCACTCCGTTTGGTCACGTCGTCCTCCTCAATTCAGCAGTCGCGGTTTCATCTTAGCGGGACTGTCCGCCGACTGCAACCGCATTTTCCGCCCGCCGGGGCGGCCGGTCACTTGGGCGGTTCCGCGTCTCCCGCCTGCCGCCGCATGGCCGCGGCCCGCTCCGGCTGGCCGAGGCCGTCGTAAATCTCGGCCATCTCGCGGTAATGCCGCTGGGAGGGCACCGCCCCCCGCAGGAACGCTTCGAGCGCGGCGCCGGCGTCCGCCGGCCGATTCAGCGCCAGGTAGACGCGGGCCAGCAGGACGTTGGACTCGGGGCGGAAATCCTTCTGCCCGCGGGCGCGCTCCAGCAGTTCCAATGCCCGGGCGGAGCGGCCGGCGTCGAACTCGAGCCGGGCCAGCTCGGTCAGGGCGGGCACGAAGTCGGGACTCTTCAGCACGGCCCGGTTGAGCGCCGCGGCAGCCGCCTCCGCTTGCTGCTGCTTCAGGTAGAGCATGGCCCGGTGGTAGTCGTAAATGCCCGAGTCGTCGGCGGCCAGGGTAGCCGACGCGTACACGCGCTGCGGCGGCCGGCGGTTGGTGGCATCGATGACGAAATTCAGGTTGGAGCTGGCGATGGTCCGTCCCGACGGCTCCTTCACCGAGACCACCAGCGTATGCCGCCCGCCGTACAGACCGGTGAGCGGGAGCTGTTTGAAGCTCAGCACGCACCCGGCGGCGTTGACCGTGGACTTGGAGACCGTGTCGGTGACGACCTTCGCCTCGGCGGACCCGCCGGCGGGCACGATCCGGTACTCCACGGTCAGGGTCTCGCCGGGATCCTCGCGCACGGCGTCGGGGGGGTAGTAGTACTGCAGCAGGATGTTCAGCTTCTCGGCGGGGCTCAGCGTCTTCTCCAGCAGCGGCGTGAAGCTGTAACCGAAGAAGCTGAACGCCAGGTTGGAGAGCGCGTCGTACGTCCGCTCCACCGGCTTGTACGATTCCACCGCGATGAGCGGACTCATGGCGGGGGCGGCGGCGGGGAATTCCGGGATGTCCACCGTCTTGCTGAACTGGTGGGTCTGGCTGGTGATCTTGTTGTAGACCAGGAGATCCAGCTTGTAGTGGCCCGGCACGATGCCCACTTTGTCGATGAACACCATGGGCAGGTGCTGGACGGTCTTGAACTCCTCTTCCGAAAAGTACTGGACGAGGTCCTGGCTGGAGCGGTGGAGCACCTGGTCCTTGTCGTCGGACACGTTGAGCGTGATCTGGAGCGCGGCGTAGTACTCGTCCTTGTAGCGGGCGATGCTCAGGTCCTTGGGCGCGATGTAAAACCCGTAATGGAGGAGGGTGCGCCCCTCGTTGTCGGTGAACGGCAGGAACGCCGCCTGCATGGGCACGAAGCCGAAGGTGTAGCGGGTCTTCACCTTCTCGCGGAGCTTGGAGTCCGCCGGCAGGAACTGGGTCAGGTACTGGGTGGGGGCCTCGACTTCGGGGGCGCGGAAAATCTGGGCGATGAGCAGGTCCGAAGACATGGAGGGGCTGAGCTGGTCGAAATCGACCGGCTCGTTGGGGAAAAACGTCAGGGTCGAGCGGGCCAGTTCCGCGTTGATGCCGTACAGGTAATCGTAGCTGGATCGCCGGTCGTTGAAGGTGGCGGCACTTACCAGCTTCTCCGGTCCGTCGTTGTACGGGCTGTACAACTTGTAGGCGCCGGCCCCCTCCCGCTGCCAGAACAGGAGGTTGAAATTGTTGGGGATGCTGGGGTGCTGGCGGACCGAGTAGAACCACATCTGAATGGGGTATACCTGGTACTGGGCTTCCCATTCGAAAATCTGGGCCGGCGGGCCGAGCTGGATGTAGAACCGGCCGCGGTCGGTGCGCCAGCCGGGGCCGCCCTCGCTGAACTTGGCGTTGGCGTAATCAATCCGGCGGTAATGCTCCTCGCGGAATTCGTTTTGAGGCGTGCCGGGGGTGGGATCGCGCGCGTCCCAGAAGTGATGGATGAACCGTTCCCGTTCCGCGTCGGTCTTCAGGTCCAGGAAGACGTCCCGCTCGATGCCGGAGATGATCCAGACGACTTCCTGTTCAATCCACTTGCGGTGCTGTTCGGGCAGCGCTTTCAGCCGCTTGTCGGCGGCGCGCGGCGCAACCGTCGGCAGGACGAGCGCCAGAATGAGGCATGCGGCGAGACGTCGAAAAAAATGGCGGTTCGAGGATTTCATCAGCGGTGCCACCTCCTGTGGGGCTCCAATTATACATCGAACCGGACCGCGCGTGAAACGGCCCATTTCACCAACAGATGCGCCGGCGCCGGCATTGGTTGAACCGCCGGCAAATTGTTTCGTCCCCGGGCGGCCGGCTGTCATCTTTCTGGAGGAACGGAATGTTGCAATACGGCCCGTCGGTTCATATAATAAACGTTTTTGGGAGCCGCCCGATGAAGTACCTGAAGCAGACCGTCTACATCCTGGCGCTGGCCGGCGCCGCGGCGCTCGCCGTCAACCACGTGCCCCGCACGCGGCTGTCGATCGCGGATTTCGATCCGCGGCCCGACGTCACGGCGGCGGCGCGGGAGCAGGACCTGCCCACCGTGGACCTGGCCGAGGCGTTCGAGTTGTTCAACTCCGGCGGGGCCGTGTTCGTGGATTCGCGACCATCCGGACTCTTCGTCCAGGGGCGGATCCCCGGCGCGCTCAACGTGCCGGAAAAGGAGTCCGCCGACGGCCTGGCCCAATTCGCCGGCATGGTCTCGACGGAGGAGCGCGTGATCGTCTACTGTGACGGCAACGAGTGCCTGGCCTCCATCCACGTCGCGGAACAGCTCCGCGCCAGGGGCTACCGGCACGTGGGCGTGTTCTTCGGCGGCTGGAAGGAATGGACCGACGCCGCCTACGAGATCGAGTGGGACTGATCCGGCCGGCATACCCGTGAGGACAAACGCATGCAACTCATCCTGAATCCCATCTTCCAATTCCTGTGCCGGGCGGTGCTGGGCGGCGTGTTCATCTGGGCCAGCGTCAGCAAGATCGCTGATCCGGCGGCCTTCGCCCAGTCCATCGTCAACTATAAAATCGTCACGGCGCCCGTGTGGGTCAACCTGGCGGCGGTGATCATGCCGTGGGTGGAACTGGTCGCGGGCGTCCTGCTGATCCTCAACGTGTGGTCCCGCGGCGCGTGGACCATCCTCACCGGGCTGGTGCTCGTGTTCTCGGTGCTCATCGCCACCACGATGGTTCGCGGCATCGACATCGCCTGCGGCTGCTTCGGCTCGTCGGATACCGCCCGGGTGGGCCTCGGGCTGCTGGTGCGGGACCTGGCGCTGCTCGTGCCCGCCGCGCTGGTGTTCCTCAAGTTTCGCACCCAGGACGCGACCACCGTTTCAGCCGCACCCGCCGCCGTCCCCGAGGAAGCGCCCGCCAGCTAGGGCGATTTTACTAACCGCTGAGACGCAAAGATGCCGGGAGGGCTCCGGATGTTTGAGCCCGGAATCGCCTCCGCGTCTCCGCGCCTCGGCGGTGATTGATTTCAATCGAAAATTACAAATCGGGGATCCCGGCCAGCCACGGGAAGGCGGCCAGCCAGCCGGCGGGGACGGGAGCGGTGAAAACAGCCA
>CALAMB010000004.1 GCA_937925645.1 uncultured Acidobacteriota bacterium | reverse complement strand
CCGGCGCCAGGACCTGGCCCGGTACGGCCTGACCGTGGACGACCTCCAGATGGTGATCATGGCCGCCGTCGGGGGCGAGACCGTCAGCACCACCGTCGAAGGCCGGGAGCGGTATAGCATCAATCTGCGCTACCCGCGCGACCTCCGCTCCGAGCTCGACCAACTGGGCCGGATCCTCCTGTCGACACCCCAGGGCTTCACCGTGCCCGTGTCGGCGGTGGCCGACCTCCGGCTGACCGCCGGCCCGGCGATGATCCGAAACGAGAACGGCATGCTGGCCGGCTATGTCTATGTGGACGTGGCGGGCCGCGACATCGGCTCCTACGTGGCCGAAGCCAAAGCCGCCATGGACCGGGAACTGAACCTGCCGACGGGCTACTCGTTGCTTTGGAGCGGCCAATACGAGAACATGCTCCGCGTTCAGGAGCGCCTAAAGCTGGTGGTGCCCCTGACTCTGTTCCTGATTTTCGTCCTACTCTACCTGAACACCCGCTCCACATTCAAGACGCTGCTGGTGCTGCTGGCGGTGCCGTTTTCCCTGGTGGGCGCGATCTGGTTGCTCTACCTGTTGGGCTTTCACATCTCGGTGGCCGTCTGGGTGGGCATGATCGCCCTGATGGGGCTTGATGCGGAGACGGGTGTGTTCATGCTGCTGTACCTGGATCTGGCCCACGACGACGCCCGGCGGCGGAACCGGTTGAATAACCTGGCCGAACTCCGCGAAGCCGTCATCCACGGCGCCGTCAGGCGCATCCGGCCCAAAATGATGACGGTGGCCACGGCGGTAGCCGGCCTGATGCCCATCATGTGGAGCATCGGCACCGGCGCCGACATGATGAAGCGGGTGGCCGCTCCCGTGGTGGGCGGGTTGTTCACCTCTTTTGCCCTGGAACTGCTGGTCTACCCCGCCATCTATCTGCTCTGGAAAAAACGAGACCTGCCGCCCGCCGCGGTGGCCGGGCCGGCTGAGGAAGTGCAACATGAAATTTAATATCCTATGGACCTTGGTGATACTCGGCACGCTGGCGGGATCCACCACAGCCGAATCCACCGAGCGCCGCTTCGCCGCGGTGCACGGCCACACCCTGCGCGACTGCCGGGGTACGCTCGTGATCGACCCGGCGGGAATCCGTTACGAGGCCGGCCGGGAATCGGACACCCGGGCCTGGAGTTGGACCGACATCCGCGAACTCCGGGTGGAATCCGCGCGGGAGCTGTCGCTGGTCACCTATGAGGACCAAAAGCGGCTCTTGGGCCGGAACCGGGTGTTCCATTTCCGGCTCACCGACGGGGGCATCACTCCGGCGCTGGCTCGAGAATTGGCCGCCTGGTCGGCGCGTCCACTGGTCCTGGCGGTCCTCCCCCCGGAAAGCTCGCCGCCCTTGTTCCAAATCCCGGCGAAACACCGGCATCTGACCGGCGGTTGCGTGGGCGAGCTCCGGGTGTATGCGGAGCACCTGGAGTTTCGATCCGCCGAATTGCCAAACCACAACCGGTTCTGGCGCTGGTGCGATCTGGCCGCCTTCAGCCAGCCGGAGCGGTTCCTGTGGCTCATCCACACCTTCGCAGCCGGAGAGGACACTTTCTCGTTCGAACTCCGGCAGGATGCGCCCGCCGGGGCCGCGGACTACGTTCGCGACCGACTGGTCGAATCGGTTCTGCCGGTCGCCGGCGGTGATTGACCGGCAGCCGGCGGATTAATCCTACCGGCAGTCGGGTGCAGGATCCCGTCACTCTTCGGGTCTGATTCCAGACCCGTCAGACCGCCTCCCCCAAAACGCCCGGCCCTCAAATCGAGCGACCTTCTCCCGGCTGGAACCCGAACAGAAGAAAGGTGATGATTAACCGGAACCTCTTCAATATCATATGGCATCATATATTCCGGCTCTTCGACGATGACCGAAAGAAACTCTGTTTGACCCAATATCAAGGAGGATCCCATGATTCGAACCGTCACCGTGTGCCTCGTGCTGATGCTGCTGGCCGTGCCGTTCCTGGCGACCGACACCGCCCAGTCCAAGCCGGCGGACGACTGGCAGATCCTGCGCGACAAGCTGAAGGCGGACAAGAAGCTCCTGGTAGCCGAGAACCTGACGATGACCACCGAACAGGCGCAGGCGTTCTGGCCCGTCTACGACGCCTATCAGGCGGAACTGGGCAAGAACAACGAGCGGATCAAGAAGCTGGTTCTCGCTTACGCCGATGTCTGGAACAAGGGCGCCGTGAAGGACGAGGACGCCAAGAAGCTGGTCGCCGAGATGCTGGCCGTCGAGGAAGCGGAGCTTCATCTGAAGAAGACCTTCCTGCCCAAATTTGAAGCCGTCCTGCCCGCCACGCAGGTAATGCGCTACTTCCAGATCGAAAACAAGGTCCGGACCCTGGTCCGGCTGGACCTGGCCGCCAACATTCCCCTGGCCGACTGAGCGCTTCCCTCCCGGCCGGAACCGGCCGCCTCGGCGGCCGGCCGGCCGGGATTTTCCTGCCTGTTACCAGCTCACTCTAACCGCCGATTACTGACACCCGCTCCTCCCCTCGACGGATGGATCGCGGCGCTTAGCCGTTGAACCCGGCGGGGCGGACCGCTACAATGCGAACATGAGGACACCCCCCGACGCCCAGCCGCCCGAGTTGACGGACGCGCCCCGCCTGCCTGAATCCGGGCAGGAGCTGTTCACGGTGACGCCGGAGTGCGACCACCGGTATGACTATCCCGGCGGCGACGCGGCGGCGGCCGAGCTGGCCCGCGGAGGGATCGGCCGGATCCTGCTGGTGCACGACCGGCACCTGGGACGCGAGATCGTGCTCAAGGAGCTGCTCGGCGAATTCGCGGTGAGCCGCGACACGCTCTCCGCGTCCGGGGCCGGCACCGCCGGCACCGCGCCGCTCACCGTCGTCCGCTTCCTGCGTGAGGCGCGGGTCACCGGCCAACTGGAGCACCCCAGCATCGTGCCGGTCTATGAGCTGGGCATCCGCCCGGACGGCACCCTGTACTACACGATGAAACGGGTCCGCGGCCGCACCCTGACCCAGGCGCTGCAGGCGTGCGACTCGCTGGCCGACCGACTCCACCTGCTGTCCCACTTCACCGACCTCTGCCAGGCGATCGCCTACGCCCACAGCCGCGGCGTGATCCACCGCGACATCAAGCCCGACAATGTCATGCTGGGCGAATTCGGCGAAACGGTGGTGCTGGACTGGGGCTTGGCCAAGGTGAAGGGCAAGAAGGACATCCACCGCGGCGAGCTGTCGCGGGACATGCAGGCCCTGCAGGACGGCCGCGACGGCATCACGCTGGACGGCGCCGTGGTGGGCACCCCCTACTACATGTCGCCGGAGCAGGCCCAGGGCCATCTCGACCGGCTCGACGAGCGTTCCGATGTCTGGGCCCTGGGCGCGGTACTCTACGAGATCCTCACCGGCCGCCGGCTTTTCGGCGGCGAATCGCCCATCCAGGTCATCTTCGCCGTGATGCAGGGCCGGTTCACCCCGCCGCGTCAGCTTGAGCCGTCCGTCCCGGCCGAGCTGGAATCGATCGGCCTCAAGGCGCTCCAGCGCGACCCCGCCGACCGATACGCTTCGGCGCAGGAGCTGGCGCGGGAAATCCAGGCCTTTCAGAGCGGCGCCCGCGTCATCGCCCACGAATACACCTCCTGGCAGCACCTCCGCCGCTTCGCCGCCAAGAACAAGCCGGCCATCATCGCCGCCGGCGTGATCCTCGGCGTGATCCTGGTGGCGCTGGTCCTGCTCGGCATGGCCAACGCCAGCCTGCGCGAGGCCCGGGCCCGGGAGCACCAGGAGCACCTGCTGGCCAACTACCACATCGCCCAGGGCTTCAACGAAAAAGCCACCCGGCTGCTCCAGGAGCGGCGGTTCCTGGCGGCCCGGGTGTTTGCCGCCGCCTCGGCCCTGCACAATCCGGCCAATCCGAACGGACCGTTCGCCGCCGATGCGTTCGAACGGTCACATCCCAACAGCGTCCGCCTGCGGGTCATGGCAAAGTCTCGCGTGTTTCAAGCGTGGACGGGAGCACAGTTGGAGCACCGGCGGGCAATCGACGCCGGCACGCCGCTGCTGTCCGGAACCGTTTCGCCGGACGGCCGCCTGGTGGCCGCCTTGGGCGATGACCTGGCCGTCCGAATCTGGGCCGTCGCCGACGGCCGCCTCGTGCACACCCTGCGCGGATTCCACCGGGGTCCCCGGAGCCTCGCCTTCTCGCCGGACGGCCGACGGCTGATCGCCGCCGGCATATCGGGCGAAATCCACGCCTGGGATCCGGTTTCGGGCGAAGGCGTATTGGATCAGACCGGCCCGCCGGGGACCATCTTCGATCTCGCGTACGCGGCGGACGGCCGTTCGTTCTTCACCGCCGAGGCCTCGGGAGCCGTCGGCGTTTGGGACGCCGCCACGGGACTCCGGCGCCGGGCTCTCACCGGCCACGGCGCACCGGTGTTGTGCCTGGCCGTTTCCGCCGACGGCCGCCGGCTGGCTTCAGCAGGCCGGGACCGCACCGTCCGCCTCTGGTCGCTGCCCGGCGGCCGCCCCGAACGAGTATTGCGCGGCCACCAGGGCGTGGTGCGCGGCGTCGCCTTGTCACCCGACGGCACGCGCGTGGCGTCCGTCAGCTCCGACAAGACCCTCAAGATCTGGGCCGCCGGCACCGGACGGTTGCTCTTCACCGGCGAGGACTTCGCCGACGAGGTGCTCACCGTGGCATTTTCACCCGACGGCCGCACGCTGGCCGCCGGTACGTGGGACGCGACCACCAGCCTGTGGGACGCCCGATCGGGCACCCCCCTGTTGCAGGTGTCCGGGCACTCCCAAGCCGTCTGGGACACGGCCTTCACGCCCAGCGGCCGGGAGTTGCTGACTTTCGGCGAGGACGGCCGTTTGCAGACCTGGGCGGTGCGGACGGCCCAACCCGCCTACACCGCCGCCGGCCAGGACTACATCTGGTCCGTGACCCTGTCACCCGACGGAGGAACGATCGCCGTCGCCGGCACCGACGGCGCGGTCCGGATTTTCGACGCCGGCTCCGGCCAGCTGCTCCAGACACTGTCCGCCAGCCGGGACATCATCGCCGATGCCCTGTTCTCGCCCGACGGCACGCGACTGGCCGCCGCCGGCTACGACGGGCACATCCGGATCTGGAACCCGGCGTCCGGCCGGTTGGAGCGTTTCTGGCTGGCGCACAAGTCGCTGGTTCAGAAGCTGGCCTTTTCGCCAGACGGCACAGAATTGGTTTCCGCCAGCAGCGATTGGACGGTCCGGATCTGGGATCCCGCCACGGGCCGGTTGCTACGGACCCTGGAGCCGAAGAGCGGGCCGGTCCGCGGACTGGCCTATTCCCCCGACGGCCGCCTGATCGCCACCGCCAGCAACAAGGGCGCGCTGGACCTGTGGGATGCCCGCCGCGGCGTTTCTATCCAGCGGATCGCCGCGAGCACAGCCGATCTCTTCGCCGTAGATTTTTCGCCTGACGGCCGCTGGCTGGCAGCGGCCGATTTCGCTGACCGGCTGGTGCTGGTCGACGTGCCGTCCCGGCGGGTGGTCCGCAACCTTGCCTGGCAGAGCGACGGCGTGCTGCGCGTGGCGTTTACGCCCGATTCGCGCCGCCTGGCCGCTGCCGGCAACGACGGCAGCGTCGCGATCTGGTCGTTGGACGGCGAGATTCCCGAAGTGGTGATCGGCAGCCGCCAGAGCGTCATGGGCATCGCCTTCACTCCCGACAGCGGAGCGCTGGTGGTGGGCGACGTGGAGACCGCCCGCGTCTATCCGCTCGATTTCTCCCCACTCGACGCGCCGCCCCGGCTGCAGCTCCACGCGGCCGAAGCGGCTGCCGGCGTCGCCCTCGACGGCTTCGAGCTGGTGCTGCGGCCTGCGGGCCGTTGAGTGGATCATCGGGCCGGCGCCACGCCGCCCGGCCGGCTTGGCGGATCGTTCGAGTGTTCGTCCGCATCCAAATTGCGGCAGCCTGGCTGATGCATTCCCAGGCATCCGAGACCCGCGAAGGAGCCGGATCGATGAAAAAGATCACCCTCTTCTCCGCTCTCCTGGTGGCGGGCCTGCTGGGCTCCCAGTTGCTCCCCGCCTGGCTGGGCCCGGCGTACGCCGCCGTCGCCGAGACCGTTCTGTTTCTCACCATGTTGGGATTGGCCTTCACATGATCCACGTGGGCTAAGAGTTCGAGCTGGACCAGAGCCAGGTGCGTTCACTCGGTAAGGACTACGGTGTGGCCATGACCACCGCCGCATTCCCTGGATTTTCGCCACGATCTATTTCATGTATCTCCTGCTGCCCGCCGCCGAGTGGGGCAACTGGACGACGTGGAAGGAGCTCATTCTGGCCGGCCGGTTCGCCGCTCCCACCGCCAGGGGCATTTTGTTTTCCATGATGGCCGCGGCGGGACTCTCGGCCACCTGGACCTTCCGCAAAACCCGTATCCTGGCCATCTTTGACGATCTGGACACGGTCCTGCTCATGATCCCGCTCAAGATGCTGATGATCGGCCTGGCCTGGCAGCTCGGGTTCATCGTGGTGGTGATGGCCGTCCTGCTGTTTGCGGGCTGGCGGTGGCTGCACCGGATCGCCCTGCCGGTGAGCTGGCCGTGGATGCTGGGGTACGCGCTGGCCATCGCCGGCGCGAGCGAGTTCATCTACCGGTTCAGCCGGCTCATCGACGACAACGTCCCGGTGCACATCGAGGTGCTGCTGCCGGCGTTCGTGCTGGGCTGCGTCATGCGGCGTCCCGCCGGGTGCGACCCGCATTGTGACGACACCCGCGAGGGTCACCAGGAAGGTCCCGAGTCGCCAGTGGAGCAGCGCGTGTCCACCATCGTCTCCGCCGTCTTCATGGTGCTCGTGGGACTGAGCATGCCCGTGTTCATCGGCCCCGCCGCGCTGGCGCCGGCGGGAAGGCGGCCACCGTGACCGCCGCCCAGCCGCCCCTGTCGTTCGGCCTTCTGGCGGTGCACGTGCTGGTGCTGACGCTGCTCATCAACATCGGCAAGCTCTTCCCGTCCTTCTGCTACCGGCGGGAGGCGCACTGGCGGGAACGCCTGGCGGTGGCCGTCGGCATGTGCCCCCGCGGCGAGGTGGGCGCCGGGATCATCCTCCTGAGCTTGAGTTACGGCATCGGCGGCCCCGTCGTGGCCGTGGCGGTGCTCGGCCTGGCCCTGAACCTGGTGCTAACTCCCGTGTTCGTGGCGGCTGTCAATTACCTGGTCCGCACCGCGCCGCCCGTGCGCGCCTGACGGGGGCGGCGCCGCAATTCCGGCTTCTGTTTTGCCGTTCGCCCGGCTACAATAGCGGGACACACCGCGGTCACCGGGAGAACGGTCATGAGCCACAAGCTGCTGCGAACCAAGCCCGTCCAGACACTGCTGGCGGACACCCAGGACGAACAACACAGTCTCAAGAAGTCGCTCCGCGCCGTCGACCTCGTCGCCATCGGCATCGGCTGCATCATCGGGGTGGGGATTTTCGTGCTTCCGGGCGTCCAGGCCGCCCACAACGCCGGCCCGGGCATCATCCTCTCGTTCGCCATTGCGGCGGCCGCCTGCGCCTGCAGCGCCCTGTGCTACGCCGAGCTGGCCGCCATGATCCCCGTGGCCGGAAGCGCCTACACCTACGGCTACGCCACCCTGGGCGAGATCTTCGCCTGGATCATCGGCTGGGACCTGATCCTGGAATACATGGTGGCGGCGATCCTGGTCTCCACCGGCTGGAGCGCCTACTTCGTGAACATGCTGAGCACCGGCGCGGGCATCCACCTGCCGGCGGCATACACCGCTTCCCCTTGGGACAAGACGCCCGGTATCTTCAACCTCCCGGCGGTGGCCATCGTGCTGCTGCTGACCGTCCTGCTGATCCGCGGCATCAGGGAAAGCTCCCGGGTCAATCTGTTCATCGTCATCCTGAAGATCGCCGTCATCCTCTTCTTCATCCTGCTCACCGTCTGGCACGTGGACCCGGCCAAGTGGAGCCCGTTCATGCCGTTCGGATTCACCGGCGTGATGACTGCCGCCGCCATCGTGTTCCTGGCCTTCGTGGGGTTCGACGCCGTGAGCACCACCGCCGAGGAGGCGATCAATCCCCAGCGGGACATGCCCATCGGCATCATGGGCTCCCTGGCCGTCGCCACGATCCTGTACATGGCCGTCTCCGCCATCATGACCGGCGTGGTCCCATACCAGGACCTGGGCGTGGCCGACCCCGTGGCGCTGGTGCTGAACCGCCTGGACATGCCGTGGGCCAGCGCCCTGGTGAGCGTGGGTGCCATCGCCGGCATCACCAGTGTGCTGCTGGTGCTGCTCATGGGCCAGCCGCGCATCCTGTTCGCCATGTCGCGGGACGGACTGCTGCCGCCGTTCCTGTCCACCGTCCACCAGCGGTTCAAGACCCCGTGGGTGACCACCCTGGTCACCGGCGGCATCGTGGCCGTGTTCGCGGCGCTGACACCCATCGACGTGTCGTCGGAGCTCTGCTCCATCGGGACGCTGTTCGCGTTCATCATCGTCTGCGCCGGCGTGCTCGTGCTGCGCTACACCCGCCAGGACCTGCCCCGCCCCTTCCGCGTGCCGCTCTTCCCGGTGCTGCCGGCGCTGGGCATCGCCCTGTGCACCTATCTCATGTTCAGTCTGCCGCTGGTCACCTGGTGGCGGTTTCTGGGCTGGATGGCCGTCGGCCTGCTGATCTACTTCCTGTACAGCTTCCGCTCCAGCCGCCTGAGCCGGGCGGCCGCCGCGGCGGCGCCGGAACAGAAGTAGGCGCGGCCACGGACCGGGCGTCCGCGCCACCGCGCCGGGAGGTCCGCACATGGATCCCGTCTGGACCAAGCTCAACTACAAGGCCCATTCGCCGGTGCTGGTGTTGAACCCGCCGGCAAGCTTCCGCCCGCTGCTGGCTCACCTGGCCCCCGCCCGGATGGACCATCGTCCGACGGGCGGCACGGCGTACTCCTTTGCCCTCGTGTTCGTCACCGCCTGCGCCGAGGTGGCCGCGCTGGCCCCGTCCGTGGCCGCCGTCCTCGGCCCCGACGCGGTGCTGTGGTTCGCCTACCCGAAGCAAACATCCAGGACCTACGCCTCGGACATTTCCCGCGACGCCGGCTGGCAGCCGCTGGGCGACCTCGACTTCGAGGCGGTCCGGCAGGTGGCCATCGACGCCGACTGGTCGGCGCTCCGGTTCCGGCAGGCGGGCGCGATCCGGACCCTGCGGCGCGACGCGTCCCGCCGCATGAGCGCCGACGGCCTGCGGCGGCTGGGCGAGGGGAAGTGAGAGCCGAGCACTTCAAGGGGTGTTTGAAGGTTTGAAGGTTTGAAGGTTTTGTAGAACCTTTTAACATTCCAACCTTCAAACCTTTAAACAATCCCCGGACGGATCCGGCCGCCGCATTCTCCCCTACGGCCACAGGAATCGCTTCAGCACCGTGAACGCCCGGTCCACGTGACGCTTCTCCAGAATGAGCGTCAGCTCGGTGTAGGTGGACACCACTTCCACCACGTTGATCCCGGCCCACAAGAGCTGCTTGAGGATGGCGTAGTAAACGCCCGGCATCCCCACCACCTTGGGCGTGTAGCGGATCCCCACCGCGGCCAGGCCCGCCAGGCGCGACACGCGCCGTTCCCCCTCGAAGACCGCCTCCACCCGCTTCTCCAGGCCGCCGGCCGCGAGCACCGTCACCTCGTGCACCCCCTGGGTGACCGCGAGGAAGGCGTCGCCGCCGCGGGCCGTCTCGCGGAGCAGGCGCTGGAGGCAGCCGGCGATGCCCGGCGAGTTGAGGTAGGTGAACTCGGCGATGTTGGAGCGCACGGTGATGTCGCGGATCTGGCGCAGGATCCCCTTGGCGTCCGCCGGCGGCCCGGCCAGGCGGGGCGCCAGCCGTTTGAGCGCCATGACGATGGCCCCCTCGCCCGCCGGCTTGAGGGATTCCGCCGCCACCTGCGGCCCGATGGCGCGGGCCACCGCCGACAGGTTCAGGATCCCCTGCGCCAGCCCCTCGCTCAGGAGCGGCGATTCCCGGACGATGCGTTCCACGACAGCGGCGATCGGGATCATGTTAAATATTTAACACTATATAGTATTTTAGTCAAATCTAATCAAAAATTTTATTTCTCATTTTTCCCATCCTACACTGGCCCCCAGCTTCGCGACGGGAGGTTGTCCATGCTCAACGTTCACCTGTTTCACAGCCGGCTCGCCGCGGCGGCGCCGGCGGGGAGGTAGCAATGGTTCGCATACTGGACTCCACGCTGCGGGAGGGAGAGCAGTCACCCGGTGTCGTCTTTCCCGCGCACGTGCGCCTGGCGGTGGCCGAGGCCCTGGCCGCCGTGGGCGTGGACATTATCGAGGCCGGCCATCCAGTGGTCACCCCCGAGATCCGCCGGTCGGTGACCCAGCTGGCCGGCGCCGGCCTGCCGGTCCGGATCGGCGCCCACGCCCGGGCCCTGGCCGGCGACGTCGACGAGGCGCTGGCGTGCGGCGTCGATTTTCTCGGCATCTATCTCTGCGTCGCCCCCGCGCGGCTGGCGGACCAGGGGCTCACGCTAGTCCAGGCCGTCGACCGCATCGCCGCCGCGGTGGCGCGGGCCCGCGCGCAGCGGCCCGGCCTGCTCATCCGGTTCACCCCCGAGGACGCGGTGCGCAGCCCCCTGCGCCACGTCGTCATCGCGGCCGCCGAGGCGGTGCGCGCCGGCGCCGACATCGTCAGCATCGCCGACACCACCGGCTGCCTGGTGCCGGGCACGCCCCGCAACATGCACGACATGGTCCGCCGCGTCCGCGACGGCCTGGCGGCGCGGGACGCCCACCCGCTCATCGCCGTCCATTGCCACAACGACCGCGGCCTCGCTCTGGCCAACGCCCTGGACGGTGTCCGCGCCGGCGCCGACATCGTCGACGCCTCGGTGCTGGGCCTGGGCGAGCGGGCCGGCATCGTGGACCTGGGCCAGCTCCTGGCGGTGCTGGCCGGTGACTTCGGCGGCGACGGCCGCTGGGATTTGACCCGGCTGCCGGCCCTCTACCGCCTGGTGAGCCGCGCCGCCCGGCGGCCGGTGCCGGCGCATTTTCCCGTGACCGGTCGCTACGCCTTCACCCATTGCGCCGGCGGCCACGTCCGGGCCGCCCTGGTCCACAACGGCCATTACGCCAGTCTGTCGCCGGAGTTGGTAGGCCGGCGGGCCGAGGTGGCCCTCGGCCACATGTCGGGGCTGGCCGCGGTGCGCCACGGCCTGGACCGGATCGGCGTGGCCGCGGACGACGATCTGGCCCGGGAGGTGCTCGCCGCCGTCAAGATCGCCGGTCAGGGCGGTCGCGCGGTGGATGTGGAGGAACTCGCCCTCATCGTTCGCTGCGTCGCCGGCGCGGACCGCGCCCCCGCCGCCCCCCGGCCGGAAGCTTCGCCATGCGTCATGACGTCAGTCGACAGTTGACGGTTGATGGTTGATCGTTCGTGCTTGTAATCGAGGCTAGAGACTCGAGGCTGGAGGCTCGTTCCCTCCATGCGGAATTCGGACATCGGACTTTGGATATCGGGTCTGGGACCTGGGTTCTAGGTCCTGGTTTCCAGCTCCCAGGTCCGAGGTCCCAGATCCCAGGTCCTAAATCCCATCAACAGCAAGAACGAACTCTTTTCCAGATAACCAATAAAATATTAGCAATCAGCAATAACCAATAAACAGCCGATTCACCCATTCACCGATTCACCGGTTCGACGGCGCCGATTGCAGCGGTCTTTCATGAATTCTTGAGGATTGGATCAAGATCGCCTACAATCGCCCCATCATCAACCGTGAGGGTTGGCATGGATTTTCCAATCTTCCACCTGGATTGGCTGGGCAACCGGATGCTCATCGCCGTGATCGCGGTGATCCACGTCTTGATCAATCACGCGCTGGCGGTGGGCTTCATTCCGTTCATCACGTTCATCGAGTACCTGGGCTACCGCCGCCGACCGGCCGACCCGCTCGCGGCCCAGGCCTGGGACGACCTGGCCCGCCGGATGATGGCGGTCTGTTTTATCCTGACCACCACCGTGGGCGCGCTCACCGGCGTCGGGATCTGGTTCTCCACCGCCCTGGTCAATCCCGACGCCATCGGCAGCCTGATCCGGGTATTTTTCAACGCCTGGTTCACCGAGTGGGTCGTCTTCGTGCTCGAAGTGGTTTTCGTCATGCTGTACTACTACACCTGGCGGAAATCCGCTGCGTCCGATGCCGCCAAGCGCCGGCACATCCATTTCGGTGTCGCGCTCAGCGTCTTCTCCTGGCTCACCATGGCCGTCATCGTGGCCATCCTCGGCTTCATGATGGACCCCGGGGCGTGGCCGGTCACCCGGACATTTCTGAGCGGTTTCGCCAACCCCATCTACGTGCCCCAGCTTTATTTCCGGACCGCCCTGGCCATGATGATGGGCGGGGCGGTGGGGCTGCTGCTGGCGGCGCTGCTCACCGGCCGGGACAGCCCCATCCGCCGGCCGGCGGTCCGCTACGCCGCGCTCTGGATGCTGGTCTGGACGCCGCTCGTGGCCGTGGGGGCGTTCGTCTACCGAGCGGTGATCCCCGGCGAGATGCTGCGCAACATGCCCACCGCCGTGTCCACGCTGGTCTTCAGCCAGTGGTACGATTCCCTGGTGGTGATCATTGTGGGGTCGCTGGTCGCCGCCGCCACGGTGGCGCTGTGGGGTTTCGCCCTGCCGCGCTGGCTGCCGCGGGTGGCGGCCGTCGTGCCCATCATCTGCCTGGCGTACTTCGTGGGCAGCTTCGAACGGGTGCGGGAGTTCATCCGCAAGCCGTACGTGATCAAGGACTACATGTACGCCAACGGGTTGCGGATCGAGGAATACCCCATCTATCAGCGCGATGGCGTGCTGCCCCACGCCGCCTTCGCCGCTCCCGGCGCCGACCGCCTGGCCGCCGGGCGCGACGTGTTCATGGTCGCCTGCAGCCGCTGCCACACCGTCACCGGCATCAACTCGGTGACCGACAAATTCCGCCGCCTGGCCCCGCCCGGCCGAACCATGGGCGCCGCCGACATGCGGGACTACATCCTGCGCATGCACAAGGCGTGGTACTTCATGCCGCCCTTCCCGGGTAACGCCGCCGAGCTGGACGTCCTCGTCGACTACATCCAGGCCGTGGACCGCCGGCCCGAGCCGCCGCCGGGCGCCCAGGACGCCGGCGTCACCGTCAACCCGGACCGGCGGCTGCCGGCGCCCGAACCCGCCGCTCCGCGGAAGGGGGTGTGACCATGGACGCGATCGTGACCGGTCTTCTCGCCACCCAGGCCGCGCCCGTCCTGCGCGACTTGCCGCTGCCGCTGCCGCTGCCGGCCGGCGTGCTCGCCGTCATCCTGGTGCTGGCTTTCCTGGCGCACATCCTGTTCGTGGACCTGCTCCTGGGCGGGGCGCTCCTGACCCTGTGGGCGGAGCTGCGCGGCCGCCGCGACGCCCGCTACCTCGGGCTGGCCCGCGCCGTCGCCGCCACCATCACCGTGAACAAGAGCCTGGCGGTGGTGCTGGGCGTGGCGCCGCTGCTGGCCATCAACGCGCTGTACCCCGTCTTCTTCTATCCGGCCACCATCCTCACGGGCCGCATGTGGATCAGCCTCGTACCCATCCTCATCGCCGCGTTCCTGCTCCTGTACGTTCACAAGTACCGCTGGGAGCGGTTGTCCCGCCGGCCGGCGCTGCGGCTCGGCGTGCTGGGACTGGCGGTGACCCTGCTCCTGCTGGTGCCCCTCGTCTTTCTGTCCAACGTGAACCTGATGCTCTTCCCGGAGCGCTGGGGCGGCGTCCGCGGCTTCTGGAGCGCCGCGATGCTGCCCAACGTGCTGCCCCGCTACCTGCACTTCCTGTGCGCCACACTCGCGCTCACCGGGCTGTTCCTCGCGGGCTGGCTGCGCCGGGCCGCCGACTCCGCCGCCGCACCCGTACCCGGCTTCACCCGGCCGGAGCTCATCCGTTTCGGCTACCGGCTGGCGCTCGTCACCTCGCTGGCGCAGCTGGCGCTGGGTCCCCTGAACTTCTTCACCCTGCCGTGGCGCGGGGTGACCTGGGAACTGGCGGGCATCTTCACCGCCGGTCTCCTGTTCGCCCTGGCGGCCATGCACCAAATGGGCCGGGAGCTGCGGGAGACGGACGCCGCGGTGGGCCGGCGGTTCTGGACCATCGTCGCCCTGCTCTCGGTCACGGTGCTATTCATGGGCTGGGGCCGCCACGTCTACCGCGAGAACGCCGTGACGCCCCACCGCGCCCGGATGGTGCAGCCGGTTGGGCAACCTGTCCAAACGGACGTTTCCACCACGGACCGACACCCGTAACCGCTCGCATCGCCCTGGCTATTCGCCTCTCGCCTACGGTCCGCGACTCCGCGGGCCGTCTGCTGGTTAATCCTGCGCGTCTCTCGGCCCGAATGCTACGCTGTCGCGGAACGGACAGCATCCTTCGGCGTATTAGCTGACAACGGAGGCACTCATGATCAAAACCATCATCATGATCGGCTCGGTTTGCCTGGCGATGGGTCTCAGCGGTTGGTCGGACGGACAGCAGGCCGCTGCTCCCTTCGCCTATCCGGACACCGGGGCCGGGCGGCGGGTAGCAGGCTACGTGCGCGCGTTCAATACTCCCGACGAAGGGGCGCTGCGCGCGTTCCTCACCGACAACCTCGCCCCGGCGGCACTGTCCCAGTTGCCCCTGGAAAACCGGCTGGCTGCACTGCGGCGGATCAAGGGGGACACCGGCACCCTCGAACCGGTCCGGGTCCGGGCCTCCGGCGCGACGGCCATCACCCTCACCGCCCGCACCGCCAAGGGCCAGTGGCTCGAGATGGCTTTCGCCTTCGAGCCGGCGCCGCCCCACCGGCTGCTGGGCGTTCGGTTCGGACTCCAGGACAGCCCGCCGGGCCCGGACGAACCGGAGACGCCCATCACCGAGGCTGAGCTCGTGGAGAAGCTGGAACAGCTTCTCGCCGATCGCGCCGGCAAGGACGAGTTCTCCGGCGTCGTCCTGCTGGCCCGGGGCGCCACACCGGTTTTTCAAAAGGCCTATGGCTTGGCGAGCCGGGAGTACAACGTGCCGAATCGGCTGGACACCCGCTTCAACGTGGGCTCCATCAACAAGTTCATCACCCAGATCGCCATCGAGCAGCTCGCCGGAAAGGGCAAGCTCCAACTCGACGCGTCCATCGGCACCTACCTGCCCGATTATCCGAACCCGGATGCTGCGGCAAAGGTCACGGTGCGGCAACTCCTGGACATGACAGGCGGCATCGGTGATTTCTTCGGCGAGCGCTATGCCGCCACCCCCAAGGAGCGAATCCGGAACCTGGCCGACTACCTGCCGCTCTTCGCCGCCGAGCCGCTCCGCTTCGAACCGGGCGCCCGCCGCGAGTATTCCAACGGCGGCTACGTCGTGCTGGGGCTCATCATCGAAAAAGTGTCCGGACAGAGCTACTTCGACTACGTGCGCGAGCATATCTACGGGCCCGCCGGGATGAGCGACAGCGGCCACCTCGAAACGGACATTCCCGTTCCGAACGTGGCCAGCGGCTACACCCGCCTCTGGGACGGCGCCGAGCACCCCGGCGAGATCCGCCGCAACAACGTCTACACCCGTCCCTGCCGGGGCAGCTCCGCGGGCGGCGGCTACGCCACGGCGGCGGACCTGCTGAAACTGATGGAGGTCCTGAAGTCGGGTGGTCTCGCCGCACCGGAACGATCCCGCGAGGTCGTTGCCGGCATCGGGATCGCCGGCGGAGCGCCGGGGATCAACGCCATGGTGGAGGTGGACGCCGGGAAGGGGTACACCCTGGTGGTACTGTCGAACTACGATCCCCCGACCGCGATGGACGTGGCCCGGAATGTCAGGGGCTGGCTCAGCCGCCTGGCGCCTTCCAACGCCCCGGCTGAGTGACGGCCGGGGGGCGAGGACGCGCCGCTAGCGGATTGTCCGCACCAGCCGGAATCCCAGGTCGTCGTACGCTTTGTGATCCTGAAACGCTTGCCGGAAGGCGCTGCGGCACTCCGCCGCGTTGTCGCGGAACGATCCGCCGCGCGCCACCCGGAAGTTGCCGGTCATGGCGCCCCAGTGGTCGAACACCTGGCCGGCGGGGTACGCCGGGTCCATGTCGTCCAGCAAGTCCCAACACCACTCCGCCACGTTGCCGTGCACGTCGTACAAGCCCCAGGAATTGGGATTCTTGCTGCCCACCACAGCCGGCTGGCCACCGGAGTTGGCGCAGAACACCACCGCCGCCATCATGTCCGTCAGCCCGCTCGGAGTGCAGGTGAAACAGTTGGCCGCGCTGTAGCTGGAGTCTTTCACACCAAACGGATGGACACTCCCCGCCCGGCAGAAGTACTCCCACTCCCCCTCGGTGGGGAGCCTGTAGCCGCCGGCGAAAAAGTCGCAGAAGTACGCGCCGCCCGTGTAGTTGGTTACGTCCAGCGGCTGGGTCAGCCAGCCGTCCACGTAGTAGCACGGCGCGAGGCCCGACTGGACCGACAGCAGGTTGGCAAACAGCACGGCCTGCTGCCACGACACGTCCTGCACCGGCAGGCTGGCGCTGCCGGTGTGCGAAGACGGGTCGGCGGGCAGGTCCGGCTGGACGGACCGCAGGTCCGCCCACATCTGCCGGGTCACCTCAGTGCGCATCACCGCCAGGTCCCGCACCAGCACGTGCGTGAAGGATCGCTCCGCCGCCTCCCGGCAGGGCTCGGCATCGGGCGAGCCCTGGGTGAACACACCCGGCGGCGCATAGTGGAGCGGGCCCACGATGGGGGCGTAGATGAAGTCCATCCCCGGCGTTGTCGGCTCGTAAGTCTGCGTCGGCGGGCCGTTGAAAAACACGTGGCGGTCCTGCTCCGTGTTTCCGGTGATGGCCAGCGGCGGCGGGAATGCCGCGTCGAGCGACTGAAACGTCACCAGGTCGAAGTCCGCGTAGCCCACGCCGGTCCAGATGAACTCGGACAGCCGGACGAACTTCGTGTGGGGCGGCACGTTCTGGGTGGTCCAGCCCGCCATCTCCCCGTCCTTGAAGGCGTAAATCGAGACGTTCAGGGTCTCGTTCCCCGGATTCATGAGGGTGAGGCCGGTCCAGTCGAAGTGGGCCTGGACCGTGTTGGGCACAAGATACTGCGTCGACAGCGAATCCTGCAGGAAGAATTCGCTCAGCGACGGCGTGTCGCCGTAGCGGTAGGACAGTTTCGGCCGCAACTGGGCGCTGGCCGTGTACAGCGCGAACGTGCCCTCCACGGCGGGGAGCGCCACCTCCTCCGGGTCCGGCACGTACGCCGGGTCAGCGGGCAGGACGAGCGTGATGGAATCGCAGGGCGGCACCGTCGCCCACAGGTACAGGAATGGTCGGCCGGCGGCGTCCCAGACCACCAGATAGAACCCGTCCTCCGAATACGTGATGTTGTAAATTTCGATCCAGTTGACCCACGGCTCCACCGCGGTGATGTGCGGACCGAAATACCGATAGACTTGCGCCGGCGCCGCCAGCGCCAACGCGCCGAGCAGACCCAGCAGAATGAACGCCCGGAAGCTGCGCATACGGCACCCCCGCTTGTCATGATTGTGTGGCAATTGTTGCTATTATTTTACGCCATTCGGCCCGGTGTTTCAATCCATCCGGCATCCATCGAGCCGCTCCGATGGTTTGGAGTGCGCAGACATGTCTGCGCTTTGGATTCCCGCGGGACGCGGGCGCCGAGA
>CALAMB010000003.1 GCA_937925645.1 uncultured Acidobacteriota bacterium | reverse complement strand
ATCTGCAACATGTACGTGCGCACCCTCGATTTCAACCTGGCCGAACTCCTCTTCTGCGCCGAACTTTTCATTTACGACACCTTCGGCGATCCCGACCCCCGCCTCGTGCCCGGCCGTTTCGAGGATTTCGCCGGCACCAACGCCCACGCCCGCACCGTTGCCGCCATCGTCGGCAAGCTGGCCACTGAGGGGGAGAATTATCGGAACTGAGGGTGGCGTTTCGGAAAGCCATCGGGCTTGACATCGATCTCCGCGCCGATAAACTCTGATAGCGACACCCTGGGCGGATGGCCGCCCGCTGGAGGAGCGCGAGATGCCCGAACAAACACCCGCCCCGCGTCCCGGCACCCTGAGCTGCCCCCAATGCGGCGCCGAGGCCGCGCCGGCGAGCGTCCGCTGCGCCTACTGCGGCTCGTCGCTCGCCACGGTGGCCTGCCCGGAGTGTTTCGGTTCCCTGTTCGTGGGCATGGCCCACTGCCCGTGGTGCGGCGCCGCGGCGAGCCGGGAGGTCGCCGCGGCGGCCGTCGGCGCCTGCCCCCGCTGCGCCGCCGAACTGCACCGGATCCGGGTGGGCGCCGCCCACGTGGACGAATGCGCCGCCTGCGGCGGCCTCTGGATCGACACCGCCAGCTTCGAGCGCATCTGCGCCGAGCGCGAGGAGCAGGAAGCGGTGCTGGGCGCGGCGCGGGCCCCGGCCCGGGCGCCGGACCCGGCGGCGGCCGGCCGGCACTACATCCCCTGCCCCGTCTGCGGCAAGCTGATGCACCGAACTAATTTCGCCGGCTGCTCCGGGGTCATCATCGACTGCTGCAAGGCCGACGGCACCTGGTTCGATTACCAGGAGCTGCAGAAGGTGATCCGGTTCATCCGGGAGGGGGGCATGAAGAAGGCCCGGGCCAGGGAGAAAGAGCGCCTCGCCGAGGAATCCGCCCGGCTCCGTCGCGAGCGCCTGGAGCTGGAGACCCGCCGGGCGTCCGATCGCAGCCGGGGTTTTGTGGACGAGCCCGCCGACGCCGGCGGCCCGGATCTGGAAGACATCATCGACGTCGTCCGCCGATTGTTCCGGTGAGTCGCTTCGCGCGCGGCCGATCGAGCCCGCGCTGCTACCTGGCCAGCAGCTCCAGGGCCTGCCGCAGCTCGCCGGCGCGGCGGTCGTACGCCGCCTCGACTTTCACCGCCCGGGCTTGCAGCTCAGGCGCGGCGGGACCGCCGGCGTCCCACGTCAGCTCGGCCGCATCCGACATGAGGTTCCGGAAGATCGCCCGCACCAGCCGGCCGCCGGCGAAATAGGCGCGGATCTCGGTGGCCGGCGCGATGTCGTCGAGTCCGGTGGCGCAGAGGTCCGGTCCCTGGGCCAGCACGAAGCTCACCGCGCCGGCGGCGTCATAGTAGAACACGGCGGTGCCCGGCCCCGCCGCCGGCAGCACCCGGCGCAGCGCCACCCGCCGCAGCGCGAACGGCGCGGCGTACGGGTCCCGCTCGAAATCGGCGTCGCGGCCGCCCTGGTAATGGATCGTATATTCCGTCGGATTCTGTCCGCCGCCCAGCTCGAACCGACACTGGCGGAAGAGCCCCTGCCTGACCCCGTCTTCGATCACCCGGTAGTTCTGCCGGACCGTCTCGACGGCCTCGGGAGCGGGGTTCGCCTGGGCGGTCAAACCGGCGGCTGACACCAACAGGAACAGCGCGGCCGACACCAATCGAAAGCAACCGGCCGGCACGGGCGGAGCGGAGCGTGTGCCATTGGTCATGGGCCCTCCTTGATACCGGTCATCGTCTGCGACGCGGTACGGATATTAGACGTAGAAACCGTTGATTTTCTCGAAGCTGGTTTGTGGGAACCGGACTTGAACCACCTGACGGAATAATGTAAAATATGGCAAATTCGGCAGTTAAGGGAGCGCCGTGGATCCCGTTGTTCATGTTGCACATTCCTTCGAAGAGGCGCGGGCATGGGAGA
>CALAMB010000002.1 GCA_937925645.1 uncultured Acidobacteriota bacterium | reverse complement strand
TCGCGGTAGTTGCCGTACAGCTTGGTGAAACCGATGATCACCAGCCCCTGGTCCTTGAGCTCTTCGTAGGTTTTCACCAGATGCGGGATGACGGCGCGGCAGGGGGGGCACCAGGTGGCCCAGAAGTCGATGAGCACCACCTTGCCCTTGAGCCCCTCGAGGGTGAGCGGCTCGCCGTTGAACCAGTTTTCGGCGGCGATCGCCGGCGCCGGCTGGCCCAGCATCTCGAGTTGCTGCAGCGCCGACTTCACCCGCTCCTTGCCGGGCGCGTCGGGCAGCGCCAGGTATTTTTGCCCGTACGCCTTCCGATCCGCCGGGTTGTCCGCCGACATGGCGAAGAGCATCCACAGCTCGTACAAATCGTTGTTCTTCGGCAATCGTTCCTCGATGGATTGAAAGAGGGCCAGCGCCTCGGCCGGCTGGTCCGACATGAGCAGCAGCCCCACCTTGTGCAGAGCGGCGGTGTCCTGGAGCGGGGATTTGGCGGCGATCAGCGCGTCCGCCTTCGCCATCGCCTCGGGTAACCGGTCGAGATCGGCCAGGATCTTGCTGCGCGTCAGCTCCAGCTCGTCGCTGGCCGGATCCGCGGCATGCTTTTGCAGCAGGGCCTCCAGGGCGGCCGTGCGGACCGTCATCAGCTCCTGGAACTCGGCCCGGCTTTTGACGGTCTTCAGCTTCGCCTCCAACTGGTTCTGCAGCGCATCGTACTCCTGGCTCAGAGTCGCGGCCGTTTCCGCCTGCGCGGCGCAGAGCGTCGCCAACCCAAGGAACAGGATCACAACAATCTTCAGATGGTTCATGCAGTCTACCTCATCGTGAATTTTATCCGCGGCGCTCCGGTCGTGGGCGCGAAACTCCCATTTACGCGATTCAAGACTCGAAGTTCAAGTGAATTATGATGCATTATCGGGGTTTGGGTTTCTATTCCGGTCATCGGGCGCCGGCGCATGGGGCCGCGGCCTCGTCCGCCGGGGTCGTTCCGGCGGGACCGGCATCCGGCCGCCGCCGCCGGAACCAGAGATATACGGGTACGCCGGCCGCCAGGGTGAGCAGGCCGACGCCCGATTCCACCGGGCGCTGGCCGAACGCCAGCACCAGCGTCGCCGCGGCGGCGGCGATGTACGCCAGCGGGACCAGCGGATGGCCGGGCACGCGGGCCTCCGCCACGCCTTGCCGGCGGAGCTTGAACACGCCGACCACGGCCAGGATGGGAAAGATGCCCAGGCAGAAGCCCATGTAGGTGAGGATCTGGTCGAAGGTGCCCAGCAGCACCATCACTGCCGCCACGAGTCCTTGCAGGAGAATGGCACGGTCGGGCACGCCGCTGCGAGGGTTGACCGCCGCGGCGAAGCGGAAGAAACAGCGGTCCCGCGCCATGGCGTAATAGACGCGGGGGCCGAGGATGATGTAAGCGCTGAGCGATGAGAAGAGGGCGAAGGCCACCAGCGCCGATACAGCGGTCTCCGCCGTCTTCCCGAACAGGCCGCCCGCCGCCAGCCCGGCCACGGCGATCTCGCCGGAGAGCCGGCCCGGCGGCAGCGCGTACAGATAGAACAGATTCAGCGCCACGTACACCGTGATCACCGCCACGGTGCCGCCCACCAGGGCGCGGGGCATGGTGCGCCGCGGCTCGCGCACTTCGGAGCCGATGTAGGCGCCGGCGTTCCAGCCGCTGTAGGCGAAGCCGATCCACATCAGGGCCAGGCCCATCGTCATCCAACCGTCGAGGCCGTAACTGAATGATGTCCCCTGCCCCACGTGCGCCCAGTCTCCCCGGCCCGCGGCGAATCCGGCGGCCACCAGCCCGACGATGAGAGCCACCTTCAGCACGGTGAGCACGTTCTGAACCCGCGCGCCCAGTTCCAGGCCCCGCATGTGGATGGCCGTGAACAGCAGGATCACCGCGATCGCGTAGATCCGGGGAAGCAGCGCGGCTTCGGACTCCGGCGAGAGGATCCCCGGACGGAGCAGGACCGGAAACGCCTGCGTCAGGTACGCGCTGAAGCCGATGGCCGAGGCGGCGATGGGAGCCGAAAAACCGGCGAAGAACGAGATCCAGCCGCTCAGGAAACCGAGCATGGGGTGGAACAGTCGGGAAAGAAACACATACTCGCCGCCCGCCCGGGGGATGGCCGCGGCCAGCGCTCCGTAGCACAAGGCCCCGCAGAGGGCGATGGCGCCCCCGACCGCCCACAGCGCCAACATCAGCCGGGGATCACCCAGATCCTTGAGCAGCAGGCCGGAGGTGGTGAAGATCCCGGCTCCGATCATGTTAGCGATGACTATGCTGGTGACGGAAAAGAAACCCAGTCTCCGGCTCAGACCGTTTTCCGATGGTGTGGATCCCATGACAGCGAGTCTCCCGGGAAGGTGAACCATCCGTGCTGCGAGACTATACGGGCGTTTCGGGTTGAATGTTCCAGATGGCCGGCGCTGTCGGGTCACAATGTGACGGCGACCCCGCGACCGTGGTGCGACTTCATGCCGGTCCGATCCGGACAGGCGCCACCAATCCGTCAAGCGGTCAGGCAAAGCTTGCCCGGTGACCGAGAATCATCTAACATGGCATCATCGGACTGTGAATCTCGACGGAGGTGGGTCCCATGAACCGATGGCTGATCGTCGCGACAATCGCCGCATGCCTGACTGCCGGGTTGCCCGCGCAGAGTGAGGCCGTCCTCAAGCAATACTTCGAGGGTAAAAAAGTCGTTGCCAGGGTCGACCTGCCGGCCACGAAGGACGGTGTCGACGTGGACGTCTTCCCCACCGGCCGCTCGCAGATGGACTACAAGAGCTACGCCAACCGACTCAAATCCTTCGGCATCGCCCTCCGCGACGGCGATCCGGTTCTGGTCACTCTGATCAAGGCCAAAAAGAACTTGATCGAGTTTCAACTGGGCGGCGGCGGCTACGGCACCTTCGGCGACGACACCGACACCAGCGTCCATTTCACGCCCACTCCCAAGTCCAGGCGCGAAGAGGACCTGGAGAAGCAGCTCGACGCGGAGAAAGATCCGCGCCGGGCCCGGGTGATCAAAGACGAGTTGAACGACCTGCGCTGGCGCCGGGAGCGGGACGACGACCACCGCCGCCACGACGCCGAGATCGCCGCGGCGGCCAAGATCCAGGTCATCCAGGAAAAGCGGCTGCAGGGGGGCTCCCGGTTCAACCTGCACTTCGGCAGCGCCCTGGCGCCGACCGACCTGGTGCCCGAGCGGATTACCGCCGCCCTGGCCCAGTATCTGAGCTTCCCTTGGCTGGAAGAGGCCGCGGCGCCACCCGCCCCGCCGGCCGCCCCAAACGTCGCCCCCGCCCCGCCGGCCGACCCGGTCCAGTCTCTGCGCAAGGGCCTGACCCGGGCCGATGTGGAGGCGCTGCTCGGCAGCCCCCGGACCATGAACGAGACCATGGAAGGCGGCCTGAAGCTGCTCCACTGCGTGTATGAAAAGGGCGAGAACCGCGTCGAGGCGGTTTTCACCGAGGATGTGCTCATCCGATACACCATCTCGTCGCGGTGACAGCTTCGCGACACCGGAGTGCACCATCTCGATGCCCGCCATCAGCATATTCAATGACGTGCTGGGTCCGGTGATGCGGGGGCCGTCCAGCTCCCACACCGCCGGTTCCCACCGGATCGGCCGGCTGGCCGCGGCGCTGCTGGGCGAGCCGGTCCGCCGCGCCCGTTTCGCCTTCGATCCGGACGGCTCGTACGCTCAAGTCTTCCGGGAACAAGGAGTGGATCTGGCTCTGGCGGCCGCGCTGCTCGGCTGGGAGCTGACCGACACGCGCTTTGCCGAAGCCTTGACCGCGGTGCGGCCGGCGGGATTGGACGTGGATTTCGACGTCGGTCCGCTTCCCGGCGCCGATCACCCCAACACCGTGGACATCACGCTGATCGGCGCGTCAGGCGGCGAGCTTTCGGCCCGGGCCCGGTCGACGGGAGGCGGCTCCATCTCTCTGGATCGACTCGGTGTCTGGCCGGTGGCCCTGGACGGCACCGCTTTTGAATTGCTCGTCGAGACAAATGCCGAACGCGCCGATGCCCTCGGCGACGCTCTCTCCCGCCTCCCGGGCCGCCGGGAACCGGTGGTCCTCCGACAGGAGGGCAGCCGTTGCCTGCTCCACGTGCGCCTTGCCGATCCGCCCGACGACGACGCCGTTGCGCGATTGCGCGCCGTCGCGGGCGTTTGTCGAACATGGATGGCTCCCCCTCTCTACCCGGTGATCCGGGGTGAACCGCTGTTCCGGTCCGCGGCGGACCTGTGCCGGTTGGCGGATGCGGAGGGGGCGTCCATGGGCCGGCTGGCGCTGGCCTCCGAGGCGCGACTGCTCGGCTTGAGCGAATCGGAAACGAAGGCCGAGATGTCGGCTCGCCTGGGCGTGATGCGCGCCGCCGTGCGCGACGGCCTGGCCCGGGACGACCATCCGCTCCGGCTCCTGGCGCCTTCGGCGGGCGCGGTGTACCGGACCGAGGCGGCGGGCCGGTTGTTCGCCGGCGGCATGCCCGCCCGGGCCGCCGCCCGGGCCCTGGCCGCGATGCACGTCAACAGCGTCGGCGGCGTGGTCTGCGCGGCCCCCACCGGCGGGTCGGCCGGCGTGCTGCCGGCGGTCGCGGTGACCCTGGCCGAGGAGCTGGGCCGGAGCGAGGCTGCGGTGGTCCGGGCGCTGTTCGCCGCCGGCGCCGTGGGCGCGGTCCTGGCCGAACGGGCCACCTTCGCCGCGGAGGTGGCCGGCTGCCAGGTGGAGATCGGCGCCGCCGGCGCCATGGCCGCTGCGGCGGTTGTGGATGCCGCCGGCGGCTCCGCGCGGCAGGCCGCGGATGCCGCGGCCATCGCCTTCCAGAACTCGATGGGTTCCGTCTGCGACCTGGTCCAGGGCATGGTGGAAATCCCCTGCCACACCCGCAACGCCGCGGCCGCCGCGTCGGCGTTCGTGCTGGCCGACCTGGTGCTGGGCGGCTATATCAATCCCGTGCCACTGGACGAAACCATCGACGCCGTTTTCGCCACCGGGCAAATGCTGCCGCCGGAACTGCGCTGCACCGCCCGCGGCGGCCTGGCCGCGGCGCCGAGTGCCCGTTCCCTGCCCCGGCGAAGCTGAGCGTCCGCCGGCCATCCCGAACCCGAGGCTACCGCATGGAACCCGCAACGCTTCTTTTCCTATCCGCCGCCGATGTCCGGCGGGCCCTGTCCATGCCGGCGGCCATCGCCGCGGTCACCGACGCCTTCCGCATCCTGTCGGCGGGCGGTGCGCTCGCGCCGCCCCGCCTGAACCTGGCGCTGCCACCCCGCGACCGGACGGTGCTGGTGATGCCGGCTTATCTGGCGGGCGCCGACTCCCTGGCGGTCAAGGTGATCGCCCTGTACGGCGACAACCCGGCCCGCGGCCTGCCGCTCGCGCACGCGCTGGTGATGGTGTTCGACGCGGAGTCGGGCCGTCCCCGGGCGGTCATGGACGGCGGCGCGCTCACCACGCTGCGCACCGGCGCCGCCTCGGGCGCGGCCACGGCTATCCTGGCCCGCCCCGAGTCGGAAGCGGCGGCGATCATCGGCGCCGGCCGCCAGGGCCGCACCCAACTGGAGGCGGTCTGCGCCGTCCGCCCTATCCGCCGCGCCTCGGTGTTCGACCCGGAGGCCGGTGCGGCGGAGCGCTTCGCGAACGAGATGTCCGGGCAACTGGGCATCCCGGTGATTCCGGCGGTAACGGCGGACGAGGCGGTGGCGGCAGCCGACATCGTCTGCACCGCCACCCCGTCCGGCACGCCCGTATTCGACGACACCGCCGTCCGGTCCGGCACGCACATCAACGCGGTGGGTGCATACACGCCCACTGCCCGCGAGATTCCCGGCGAGACCGTGGGCCGGTCGCGGCTGGTGGTGGACAGCCGGGCCGCCTGTCTCGAGGAGGCGGGCGATCTGCTGATCCCCTTGGGCGAGGGCCTCATCGGTCCGCCCGACACCTGGGTTGAGATTGGCGAGATCGCCGCCGGCGCCCGCCCCGGCCGCCAGTCGGCGGACGAGATCACCCTGTTCAAGTCGGTGGGGCTGGCAGTCCAGGACGCGGCCGCGGCGGCCGTCGCCCTGCAGGCGGCCGATTCCCTGGGGCTCGGCGCCCGAGTCGAGCTCTGAATGGATGCGCGCCTGGCGGATGGACGGAAGCCGGCGCGCATGCTAGACTGAATCCGCCAGAATCCCGCCGCGGATGAGACGATGCACAGCGACAACCCAACAGACCCCGGACGCCCCGCAGACACGGCGCCTGACACGGTCGGTCCGGCGGGTGCTTCAACGCCGCCCGAGGTTGTGGAGCTCCCCGCGGCACTGGTCGGCCGGTACACGGTGGATCGAAAGCTGGGCAGCGGGGCGTTCGGCGACGTCTTCCTCGCCCGCGATCACATGCTCCAGCGCGACATCTGCATCAAGATGCTCCGCGAAAATCCGGAAGCGGACGCCTCGTCCGGCGGATCACGGGAACGGATGCTTCGGGAAGCCCGGGCGGCCGCCCGGCTCAAGCACCCGAACATCGTCACGATCCACGACATTGTCGCCGACGGCCGGCTGGCCGCGATCGTCATGGAACACGTCGAGGGCGAGAACCTGCGGGACATGCTCCTCCGCCGCGGCGCCCTGCCGTTCGACGAAGCCGCCGGCATCGCTTTCCAGGTCGCCGAGGCGCTGGCTTATGCCCACGCCAACGGGGTCATCCACCGCGACATCAAACCCGCCAACATCTTCCGGTCCGGCGACGGCACGATCAAGCTGGGCGACTTCGGCACCGCCCGTCTGGAGGGCCAGTCGGCGATCACCCTGACCGAGGGGCTGGTGGGCACGCCGGCCTACATGTCCCCGGAGCAGATTCAAGGGCATAAAGTGGACGGCCGCACGGACGTCTTCTCGCTGGGCAGCACTCTGTACGAGATGCTCACCGGCGTCCGCCCGTTCCACGACCCGTCGGCCTGCACCATGCTGTTCAAGATCCTGCGCGAGGAGCCCGCGGCCCCGAGCCGGCTGGTGCCGGAGATCCCGGCGGCGATTGACGCCATCGTCGCCAAGGCCCTGGCCAAGGACCGGGAGCGGCGTTATCCGGATGCCGCGGCCCTGGCTGCCGAACTGGCTGCTCTGGCCTCCACCGTGCCGACGCGCTTCCTGCCGGCGTTGCGCCGGCCGCGCCGCTGGTTCATGTTCGCGGCGGCGGCGGCGGTGGTGGCGCTTCTGGCGGGAGCGGCCTTCTTCCTGCTGACGGACAGACTGGGAAACCGGCCCTTTGTCACCATCAGCCCGTTCGACAACCGGACCGGCCGCCAGGAGTACGTGTTCATCGCCGAGGGGCTGTCCGCGGAGCTGGGCCGTCGATTCACCGAGGACGCCTCGGTGACGCTGGTGCCGTTCGGCGACGTCGCCGCCCAACAGCGCCGGGGCCGCCGGATCGAGGACGCCGCGCGGAAGGCCGGCGCCGGCTATCTCGTCACCGGCACGCTGCGCGCCCGTGGCGAGCAGTTGACCGCCGATTATCGGCTGCTGGACCTGCGCGCCAACGGCGAATGGCGGGATACGCTCCCGCTGGCCCGCCGCAATCTGCAAAGCTCCCTCAACCAGATCAAGGGGCAGATCGGCGTCTGGCTGGATTTGACGACCCCGCCCCGCCTGGACACCATGGACCCGCAGGCGTACGAATTCTACCTGCGCGGCGTGTCCAAGATCGTCGAGATGGAGCAGGGCCGTAATGCCGCGTTCACCGAGGGCCGGTCGTTTCTGGAGCGGGCGCTCGCCATCGAGCCGTCCGTGGAGGTGTGCGCGGGACTGGCGCGGCTGTACTACCAGGCGGTCAATCTCGGGCTGGCGCTGGAGCCCGAGAACATGGACATGGCCCGCTACTACTTGGACAAAGCCGTGCGGATCCGGCCTGATTACGGTCCGCTCATCCAGCTCCAGCTTCGCTCGGCGCTCCAGGAAGGACGTTACGAAGACACGCTGAAAATCGCCGCGCGGGCGATCGCCGCCGACCGGCTGGAGCTCGACTACGCCGCCATGGCGTCCTACGCCCTGCGACAGACCGGCCGGTATCGTTGGAGCGGCACGCTGTACCGGCAGACCATCCGCCTGTTTCCCGAAAATTACTACCTCAAGCTCAACTACGCCATTTGCCTGTTTCAGCAAGGGCATCACGCCGACGCGCTGAAGCTGATCCGGACCTGCGTCACCGACGAGCCCGACAAGTACTGGGGTCAGTTTTACCTGGCCCATTATTCGTTGCTGCTGGGCGACACGGCCGCCGCGGCGCGTCTGGCGGCGACGCTGCCCGATAACGCAACCACGCAGAACCTCCGCCGGCAGATCGCCCTGATCCGGGGCGGGCTGGCGGAACGAGACCTGAAACTGGCCGGTCAAGAAGTTTCCACCACCGATGTCAACCATTCCCTGCGCCTGGCCGAGACCTATGCTTTGGCCGGCGACACGGCCGCTGCGCTCCGGCAGTTTCAGATCAACGTCAGAATGGGGCACGGCACCTGGGAGTATTTTGACTGGAACCCGCTGCTGGCCCGGCTGCGGGAGACGCCTGAATATACAAAATGGCACGCGGAGGGATTGCGCCGGCGGGCGGTGGCCTGGCAGCGGCAGGACGCGATCATGCGGCCTGTTTTCCGCAAGCTCGGTGTCGATCCGGAAGCCGGGTCGCCCACGCAGGCGAGCCGACCGTAACCGAATGAAGCGTGCGCAAGGAAGTTCGTCATCTTGAACACCGCTCGATACGCCCACGTCCACTGCAACAGGATCGCGATGCTTCTGGTCGGTTGTTGGATGCTCGCGTTCCTGCCTCACCCCGGACTCCACGGCCAGTCGGGTCCGGCGGCGGCGGAGGAACTGATCACCGACCGTCCGGACTTCACCGAAAGCGCGCGGGTGGTGCCCTTCGGCCGCATGCAACTGGAGAGCGGGTTCACCTGGATTCACGTCAACGCCGAGAGGGTCGAATGGGGCGCTCCGGAACTGCTGGCGCGGTGGGGCATCCTGCCCATGTTGGAGCTGCGGTTCAATTGCCCTGATCGGATCTGGGAGCGGAACGGACAGGATCGGTCAGGATTCGGCGACGCCGCGGTCGGGGCGAAGCTTCAGCTGCCATCACCAGGCCGGGATTGGAATCTCGCGGCGATTGCGTCCGTCAGCCTGCCTTCCGGCGACCGCGACTTTTCTTCCGGGACGGCAGATCCCGAATTGGTGCTGGCGTGGGGTCGGGACCTGTCCGAGCGCTGGTCGTATGGCGGCCAGGTTGCAGGGAACTGGATTTCCGAGGACGGTTCGCGCCATTTCAACTGGAGCACCAGCGGAGTATTCGGTTGCGACCTGGGTGGCGACTGGGGGACGTTTTTTGAGTTATTGGTGGATGCTCCCCACGCGGGCGGGACCGCTGTGCTGTTGCACCACGGCTACACCCGGCTGTTGCGCGGCCCCATCCAGCTGGATATCCACGGTGGGATCGGTTTGAACGACGCCGCTCCGGACGCCTTCATCGGGTTTGGCTTCTGCACCAGGTTCTGATTTCCGCCGGATGGCCGTCTAGGATCCCTTTCGTGACCGCAGCGCGGTGATGATGAGCAGAGGGCCCACGAAACAGGCCTTGCCGATGAAATAGAGGCCGATGCCGGTGGAGACGGCGTTGTCCTTCGACGCCTCAAAGCCCACGTAGTACAAAATCCAGATCCCCGCGAACAGGCAGATCAGCGAGGCCAGCACGCCGCAAATGACGCCCACCCAAGTGAGACGGTCCATGGGCACCTCCCTTTCCGAAGAGACAGTGTGTTCATTGGACCACAAGTTCCCGGTAAAATCCCGTATTTTCTGATTCGACCGCATTCGCTGACCGCCGGTCGACGCGCGGCCGTGTTGGGAAGCCCGAGACCGATCGCTCGGCTTCAGTCTCGGCTGCGTGACCGGGGGTCAGCGCACCGCGATTTTCAGTTCCCGGACGAGGAAGCTCCAGATGTCAGCGACTTCCTCGATCTGCTTGGCCACGGGCTTGCCGCCGCCATGGCCGGCGCGGGTTTCGATGCGGATGAGCACCGGCGCCGGCCCCGCCTGGGCCGCCTGCAGCGCCGCGGCGAACTTGAAGCTGTGCGCCGGCACCACGCGGTCGTCGTGGTCGGCGGTGGTGATCAGAGTGGCCGGGTACCGGGTGCCCGGCTTGATGTTGTGCAGCGGCAAGTAGGCGCGGATGGCCGTGAACTCCTCGGGATTGTCGGGCGAGCCGAAGTCGGACACCCAGGCCCAGCCGATGGTGAACTTGTGGAAGCGGAGCATGTCCATGACGCCCACTTCCGGCACCGCCGCCCCGAACAGCTCCGGCCGCTGGGTCATGCAGGCACCCACCAGCAAACCGCCGTTGCTGCCGCCGCCGATGGCGAGCTTGGGTGTCGAGGTATATTTCTGTGCGATGAGCCATTCACCGGCGGCGATGAAGTCGTCGAACACGTTCTGCTTCTTCAGCTTCATCCCCGCTTGGTGCCAATCCTCGCCGTACTCGCCCCCGCCCCGGATGCAGGCCAGCGCGTACACGCCGCCCATCTCCATCCAGACCAGGTTGGACACCGAGAAGAAGGGCGTGGATGAGGCATTGAATCCGCCGTACCCATACAGGTAGACCGGGTTATTTCCGTCCAGCTTCAGCCCCTTGCGATGGGCCAGGAACATGGGCACCCGCGTGCCGTCCTTGCTCGGGTAGAAGACCCGCTGGACCTCGAACCGGTCCGGATCGAAGTCCACCTTCGGGCGGCGGAAGAGCGTCTGCGCGCCGGTGGCGACATCGTACCGGTAGATGGCGCCGGGCGTCACGAAGTTGGTGAACAAGAAGAACGTCTCGGGGTTGTCGGCGCGGCCGCCGAAACCGGCCACGCTGCCGAGACCGGGCAGCGCCACGACCCGTTCGAATTTCCCGTCCAGGGAATACACCGACACTTTGCTGGCGGCGTCCTCCATGTAACCGGCCACCAGGCGGCCGCCCAGCAGGCTGGCGAACTCCAGCGTCTCGGCGGCCTGGGGCAGGATCTCGCGCCAGGCGGCGCGTTCGGGCCGGCGGATGTCGATGGCGATGACGCGGCCCCGCGGGGCGTTCAGGTCGGTCTTGAAATAGAACACGTCCCCCGCGTTGCCGATGAAGCTGTAACTGGCCTCGAGCTCCGGGATCAGCTCAACCACCGGGCTGTCGGGCTTGGCCAATTCCTTATAGAAAAACCGGTTCCTCACGTCGGTCCCCTGCCAGACGGAAATGCCGAGGAACCGGCCGTCCTCGGTCACGCCGCCGCCGAAGCCCCATTCTTTCTGGTCCTTGCGTTCGTAGACCAGGATGTCCTCGGACTGCGGCGTGCCCCGCTTGTGGTAGTACAGTTTCTGAAAAAAGTTCTGGGACTGCAGCTTGCTCTTCTCATCGGGAGCGTCGTAGCGGCTGTAGAAAAAGCCCGCGCCGTCCTTCGTCCAGGAGGCGCCGGAGAACTTCACCCACTGGACGCGATCCGGCAGGTCCTGCCCCGTGACCACGTCGCGGACACGCCATTCGGTCCAGTCGGAGCCGCCGCTGGAGACGCCGTAGGCGATCCACTGCCCGTCCGGGCTCACGGCGTAGCCGGCCAGCGCCA
>CALAMB010000001.1 GCA_937925645.1 uncultured Acidobacteriota bacterium | reverse complement strand
TGGCCCGCTCCGGCAACGACGTGCCCATCGCCAACGCCGGCCCCGACCAGATCGACGTGGAAACCGGCCTGATCGCGCTGGACGGCACCGCGTCCTACGATCCCGACGGCGACGCCATCGCCTTCCACTGGACCCAGGTCCAGGGTCCCGCCATCACGCTGAGCGGAGCGGACACCGCCACGCCGTCGTTCACCGCCGAGTCCGGACATGTGTACGTGTTCCGGCTGCGCGTGACCGACACCGGCGCCGCCTACTCGGTGGACGACGTCGTGGTCACCACCCGGAAGATTGAGAACGTCGAAATCCTGTACTTCCTGGCTGATCCGGCGGTCATCAGCCCCGGCCAGCAGTCCCGCCTGAGCTGGAAGGTCCTGCACGCCGAGTCGGTGGAAATCGAGGGCATCGGCCCCGTGTCCACCGAGGGCACCACCTATGTGGCGCCGGCGGCCACGCAGGAATACGTGCTGATCGCCCGCGCCCCGGGTCAGGAAGTCCGGGCCACGGTGGTCATCACCGTCGCCGACGCGCAGATCCTGTTCTTCATCGCCGAGCCCACCCAGATCAGTCCCGGCCAGCAAGCGCGGCTGAGCTGGAAGGTGATCAACGCCTCGGCCGTCCGCATCGAGGGCATCGGAGCCGTCCAGGCCGACGGCAGCCTGATGGTCACCCCTGCCGCCACCACCACCTACACGCTGATCGCCACCAGCAGCAGCGGCGCGGAAATCTTGGCTTACGCGGTCGTTCAGGTGATCACGCCCAACTCGCCGCCCGTCGCCTACGCCGGTTCCGATCAGATCAGCCGCCAGTTCGGCACCTACACGCTCGACGGTTCCGCGTCGTACGATCCCGACGGTGACCCGTTGACCTTCCTGTGGCAGCAGCTCGACGGGCCGACCGTCACCCTGTCGGCGCCCGCCAGCGCCGTCACCTCCTTCGAGGTCACCGCCACCGGCACGTACGTCTTCAACCTCCAGGTCTTCGACGGCAAGGGCGGCGTCGCCAGTGACACGGTCAAGGTGACCGTCTACTGATCCGTTTTTCCGCCGCCCGACGGCTGCGGTTCCGCCCGGTCCGGGACAACCGGACCGGGCTTTTTTCACGCAACTTTTACCCGGCTGATGCGATAATAAAAGAGGAATCTGATCTTTCGGAGGATTTGATGAACAAGAGCTGTCTCGTCCTCGGCCTGATGGCCCTGCTGGTGACGGCGGTATCGGCGGCTGATGCCCGCATTGCCATCGAAGGGATATTTCCGGATTCCGGCCCTCCCGGCACGACGGTGATCCTCAAGGGACGCGGGTTCGCGCTGGGTGACACCAACCGGGTGTGGGCCGAGAACATGAAAAACGTGGCGGCGCCCGGTTTTGTGGAATTCAACGGCGCTCGCGCCCGGCTCATGCTCTGGCAGGACAACATGGCCGTGGTGATCGTTCCGGACCACGCCAATTCCGGCCCGGTGCGGCTGACCCTCAGTTCCGGCATCAGCGTCCAAGGCAACCATTTCGAGCTGACCGACGCGGATGGCGTGAGCGCCGACGCCGCGGACCGGAAGGACTACTCCTTCCTGGAGTCGGAATCCGCGGGATTTTATCCCTCCCCCTACTATTACTATTACGGCTATCATCCCCGCGTGCTGGACGGACGGTACACTCCGCCCTACTGGTCTTACAACGGCGACGGTTGCCTGGATTACTTCCTGGTCTCCGGACCGATCCTGTCCACCTGCGGCCTCAATACCGGCCTCGACAACGTGATCTTCTTTCCCGGGCGGTTCATGGGTGAATTCCGGAACCGGCACAACTGGTGGCGGAACACCGTTCCGTATTACGATCAGGTGGGGAAGCAGAAGAAACCATACAGTTTTCAGCAGTAATCCCGCCAGCGAACCGGGAACTCAGCCGGCCGGCGGCGGCACGGGCAGGTCCATCTCCACGCCGGTGCCGCGGCCGGGTTCCGACTGCACGCGGATCACCCCGCCGTGCAGGGCCACGATCTTGTGGACCACGGCCAGGCCCATGCCGGTGCCGCCGGGGCGGGTCGTGAAAAACGGGGTGAAGATGCGCCCCAGGGCTTTCGCCTCGATGCCGGGCCCGGTATCCTCGATCCACACCCGGACCTGCTGGCCCGACAGCGCCTCCAACCGGACATCCACCCGCTTCACCGGCGACTTCTCCAGCGCCTGGACCGCGTTGAGCAGCAGGTTGTGCACCGCCTTTTTCAGCAGGTGTTCTTCGCCCGAGACCTGGCAGGGAATCAACTGGCGGTGGAATTCAACTTCGGGATGGCGTTCGGCAAAGAAGCTGACCTGCTCGGCGATCACGCCATCCAACGCGACCGGCCGGTACTCCAGGGGCATCGGCCGGGCGTATTCCAGAAAATCGGTGATCACCCGGGCCATTTCCTCCACCTCCTGAACCAGCGCGGCCGCCCGTTTCTGCTCCGCGCCCGGCCGGGCGTTGCCCAGCAACATCTGGGCATACCCACTGATGGTGGACAACGCGTTCTTGAGCTCATGCGCGATCCCCGCCGCCATTTCTCCCTGGGCGGCCAGGTTCTCCTGCAGCCGCAAGCGCTCCTGAAGCTGCATCGGCCCGGTGACGTCCTCGATCACTCCGACCATGCCCTCGTCACCTCCCAGCGGAAAGAGCGACAGGCTGATCGTCCGATCCTGCTCCTCGTTGCCGGGAACCGCCATCTTGAGCAGGCGGCGGGTGATGCTCCGTTGATCACCCCAGGCGGCATCGATCGTCGCGCGGATTTCCGGCTGATCCTGAAAAATATCCCGGTACGACTGGTTGGTGAACGCCACCCGCTTGCGGCCCAGCAACTCCTCCAGAGCCGGGTTGCACTCCTGGAAGACACCGCGCGCGTCCATCGACAGAATCGCCAGCGGCAGACAACGAAAGACGTCCCGCACGCGCCGTTCGGACAGATCCGCCCGCAGGGTGGCCTGCTGGTGCAGGGCTTGAAGCTCCCGTTCCTTGTCGCGGAGCTGGCGGATCACGTCCTTGAACGAACCCACCAGGACCGAGACCTCGTCGGCGTACGGTTCGGACGCGGTCTTCAGCCCGTTGGACGAATGCCGGATTTCACGCACCAGCGATTCGTAGGGACGGACGGCGCGGCGCAGCAGATACCAGCCCAGCGCCAGCAGGGCCAGGATGGCGATCGTCTGGAAGAGCACCGCGAACTGTTCGAAGGTCCCCATGAGCGGCGGTTCCGGATCCTTGATCAGCATGAACACCAGGAAGGATGGTTTCAGGCCGTCGGTGTACAACACGGTTCGGGCCAGAATCACCGGCATCTGGCCGTGGTGCATTACGGTTACCGCGTCCATCAGCACCTGGTCCGGCCCCGGACGTGCGGCCTGCAGCTCCTCGAGCGACAGTTTTTGAACGATGGCCGGCGGGATGCTGATGGAGGAATGGCCGTATTGCGTGACTCCCTCGGGATCCCGGATCTGCAGCAGGTACAACCCCTCCCGCGAGTAGATCCCCTGCAGCCGGATCAGGCGCTGCTGGCGGGTCAGCGGGGAATGCATCACGAGCTGAAGCTGAGCGATCACCCGGCCCACCGTCGCCGCCCGGAGCGCGTCGTTGCGCTCGGACTGAACCTTGTGCACGTGGATGGTGAGAAACACGTTCATCGCCACCGCCGACACGATGGCCAGCGTGACGATCCCCCCCAGGATATAGATCGTGTGCCGCGGGGGCAGGCCGCCGCTCACAGCAGACTCCAGTACCAGTCAAGCAGGATGTCCCCGAAGAACAGGGCGATGACCGCGGCGACACCCAGAAAAGTGCCGAACGGAATTTCGTATTTTCGGTCGCCGCCGGCCCGGTGGATGAGCAGCAGCCCCACCAGCGCGCCGAGTAACGATCCCAGAAAGACGGTGAGCAGGGTTCGCCCCCAGCCCAGCACCGAGCCGACCAGCCCCATGAGGATGATGTCGCCGTGTCCCATGCCTTCTTCCCGGCGGACCAGGTAGTAGCCGACGGCGACCACCAGCAACATGCCCGCCCCCAGCAGGGAACCGACCAGCGAACCCATCCAGGCCAAGATCCGCTCGTCCGCCGCCGTCACGCCCAGCAGGCCCAGCAACCGGGCGACATTCGGCGCTTCGAGCTGGTGGATCGACTGCCAGGGGGCGGAGAGCAGCCCGATCAGCCAACCGCCCACGGTGATGCCGTGGGGGAGAATGCGATGCCGGGCGTCGATGAAGACCAAAACCAGCATCGCGCTGCTGAAGCCGGCGTAAAGCAGCGCGGACGGGGTCAATCCCCACCCGAGATACGCGGCGACCCAAAGCAGGCCGTTGAGCGCCTCGACCGCGGGGTACTGCCACGAGATGGCGGCCCCGCACCGGCGGCACCGCCCGCGCAGGATCAGGAAACTCAGGAGAGGAACGTTGTCATAGAATGAGATGGGCCGGCCGCAGCCCGGGCAGGCCGAACGGGGCGTGATGATCGAGCGTTCGCGGGGCACCCGGTAGATGCAGACGTTCAGGAAGCTGCCCACCACGATGCCGAAGGCGAAAATCACTAAATAGATCATGAACGTTGGGGCCTTTCGATATTCGCCGGTTTCGACCGGTTCGAGGCATACCGCCAAGCCGGATCCGGACATATGCGGGGCGGATCCGATACCTGCAGGCGAGGCCACGTTAGCCGAAAAAACCCTTCGAATCAACAAAAAAACTGCCCTGTGGGTACCAGGGCAGCCGTCACCATAAGGTGGATTGGGGAGGGTATAGAGAATGTTTCAAACAATTTTAATTATACTGTTTTCCCGATACAGGTCAAGTGGAAACGACAACCGGGAACCTCCGGTCGAACACACGGAGGCATCGTTGTTTAGAGCGATCCCGGCCTGATATCTGGATTCGATTGTATCGTTATTCAGGACAACCCGTCAGTGTTGGTGACCGGTAGTCGCCGACTCTCCGAAGTAGGCCTTGCGGAACGCTGCCAACAGTTCGCGCAGTCTCGCCACGCGGCTCAGGTCGGTGCTCTGTTTCGCCTGCATCGCCACGATGAGCATTTCGTGCAGCAGGGTCAACTGGCGGATGTACAGGGCGTGTTTGGCCTCATCCGTCGCGTCCGCCGGTTTGATCCGCTGGGTCAGGAAATACTGAGCGACGGTCTCTTGAATATAGCCCGCGTGCGTCTCCTTGTTCACGACCCAGCGCACCAGCTGGTTGTAGTTCTTATCGCCCTGCGCCGAGAGCTGAACGATCTGCTGCATGGATTTCTCCACGGTGTCGATGTCTTCGGCAATCGCCTGGACCCGCATCTCGTCGCCGAAGATGCCGCATGGAATCTCGCAGTGGGCGCGAAGAGCCGGCGCCAGCGCCGACAGCACGGCCGTCATCGCGAGCAGGAGCATGGCTTTTTTCATCTCGATCTCCTCCTTGAAGGGGCGCAGCGCGCCCGGTTCACGGAACACAGATTCAAAATCACAGCGGATGGATTCGGACCGCCGGCTTGATCCGGACAGGCGACTCGCCGGACGGCGGATTCGCCGGCGGTTCGGCGGAATGACCGTCAGCGGTGGTAGCGGGAGATGAATTCCTCCACCTCGGGGATCCCGCCCTGGAAGATCAGGTAGCCGTTGCAGGGTTCGCGCTCGGTGATCTCGCCGGCGATGGGCGTGTACATGATCCGCCGGACTTCCTCCAGGTCGCTCGTCTGCCCCAGCGCCCATCCCAGTTTCACGTAGGCCACCTCGGGGAGCATGTTGGCCATGGGCACGACGCCCAGCTCCATCATGTCGCGGCCCGTGTCGTAGACGTACATCTGAACGTAGCCCCACAGCGTCTGCACCGTCATGTAGACGGCGATGTTCTTTTCCTGCGCCCGCTTCAGGGCCGGGTACAGCGGTTTGTTGACATGGCCGAGTCCGGTGCCGGCGATGATGATGCCCCGGTACCCGTTGTCGATGAGCGAGTCGATGATGTCGGGCCGCATGTTGGGATAATAGTAGACGATCGACACCATCTCCTCGAACGCCGTGTTGATGGTCACGTTCCGGTCCCGCCGGCGCGGCTTGTAGTCCGGGCGCAGCGGGGTGATCGTCTCCCGGCTGACCATGGCCAGCGGGATATCGCCGATGGTGCGGAACGTGGACCGGTAGCTGGAGTGCATTTTGCGCACCCGCGTCCCCCGGTGGAGCAGGCCGTACTCGTCGGAGGTGGGCCCGAACATGCAGACCATCACCTCCGCCAGGTCGCTCTCGGCGGCGGCTTTGACGCTGTGCATCAGGTTCAGCGCCGCGTCGGACGACGGGCGGTCGCTGGAGCGCTGCGACCCCACCATCACGATGGGCACCGGCGAATCCTGGACCATGAACGAGAGGATGGCGGCGGTGTGGTGCATCGTGTCGGTGCCGTGGCCGATGACGATGCCCTGGACCCCCTTCGCGATCTCGCGGCCGATGGCCTCGGCGGTGCCCCGCCACTGCTCCGGACCCATGTTTTCGCTGAACACGCCGTAGAGTTTTTCGGTTTCCAGGTTGCAGATGTCGGCCAGCTCGGGGACCGATCCGTAGAGTTCGCCGGGCGAAAAGGCCGGAATGACGGCGCCGGTGCGGTAGTCGAGCCGGCTGGCGATGGTGCCGCCGGTGCCCAGGAGCTTGACCCGGGGTTTCTTCGGGTCGAAGGGGAATTCCTTTTCGGGGATCTTGTAGTGGGCTTCCTTACGGCCGGCGATGACGATGTCCGAGATGCCGGCGGCGGCGATGCCCACGTTGTACCCGTTCCGGAGCTTGAGCACGATGTGGTAAGGGTCCGCGGTTTCCGACCGGGGCAGGATGATACCGGTGAAGACGCCTTGGGTGCTGTGAATCTCGACATCGCTCCAGACCAGGGCGTTGAAGTTTTTCAAGGCGGCCAGGGCTTCGCCGCGGTAGCCCTTGTAGCTGTCGTCAGCGCTCATGGGTGTCCTCCTGCAGCCGGGCCGAGATGCGCCTGGCCACCCCGGCGCCCGGCGCCCGCCCGTCCAGCTCTCGCATGGTCAGGCCCATGGCGGTCCGGAAACGCTGTTCCGGCCCGGGCACGTCCAGTTCCCTCACCCGGGCCAGGCCGCGGGCGACCGCCGCCTCCACGCCGTCCGCCGGCAGCGGTGGCGGCAGCTGCTCAGGCATGAATTGTCCGGTTTCGGCCGCTCGGACAAGGGCGGGCAGAATCCCCTCGCGGGCCAGCCGGCCGCTGCGGTGCGCGGCCAGGATCCCCTCGAAATCGGCGGATGTCAGTCGCGCCGTTGAGAGGTGCTTCCGCCTGAGCCGTTTGGGCAGCTGGACCAGGGCCACGGCCGCCAGAGCCGGCGGCAACCCCCACTCCTTGACGACCTTCTCGAAGAGCTCCCAGTGGGGCGAGATGGCCAGGGGCCGCACCAGGTCCTCGGGCACGCCCGATGTCCGGCACCACGCCTCGCGCGTCCAGTAGTAGGCCGGCAGAGTTCGGCGGATCCGCTCCAACCGGTCGGCGGCGATGCGCTTGGGGGGCAGGTCGGTGTCCGGGTACATGCGGTCGGGGCCGGGCAGGATCCGCTCGAACCCGTTGGTCCCGTCCCGGAGCGCCTGCCGGGTTTCCGACGGGATCCCCACCGTGGCCTCGCGCGCCCGGATGACGATCTCCCGGGCGCCCGTCTCGGCGTCCGTCGGCGGTCCCCACACCACGACGACGGCGTCGCCGTCACCGGCGCCGGTGGCTTTCTTGATCTCGTGCCAGTCGGCGGCCGCCAGCGTCTCGCTCTGGGAGTCTGAGTGCACGATGTTGGGCAGCGTGGTGAGGCACGCGATCACCCGCACGCGGTCGGAGATCTCCCGGGAGAACGCGGTGTCGGTCTGGGTGGGCCAGCGCAACAGGTCGCGGAAGCCCACCAGGTTCACGCCGTACACCACCTGGCCCTCGGCGATGGCCGTCCGGACGGGCTGGAACCGGGTCTTGCGGAGGATGCGAGTCACCTCCGTCGTCCGGGTCGTGAAAGCGGCCGTGGTCACGCCACGGCGCTGCAGCTCGGCCCGCAGCCGGAGCAGGTTCCACTGGCGCATCGCTTCGTGGTAGGTCAGCAGCGGGATGTTGGGGATGCGCGGCACCCCCTTGATCTCGATCCGCGTGCCGCCGGTGACGCTGACGTTCACATCCTGCCGGGCGGCGCCGATTCCCGTGCGCACCCAGCCGGTGCTGCGCACCAGCCGGCGGCAGATCTCGCCCACCTGGGCCACCTCGTGGGGCGTGTGCATGTCCGGCCCGGTCACCGTTTCGATGAGGGGCATGCCCAGTCGATCGGTCAGATACACCCGCCGGTGGCCGACGTCACTCACTTCCCGGCAGGCATCTTCCTCGAGCCCGAGCTGGACGATCCGCACCTCCCGGTCCTGGAACGGGATCCGGCCGTTGACGCCGACGATGGTCGTCCGCTGGAACCCGGTGGGGATGCTGCCGTCGAGATACTGTTTCCGGGCGATGTGGATCTCGTCCACCATGGAGCACTGGTATAGCATGGCAATGCCCAAAGCGATTTCAAGCGCCTCCTCGTTGAGCTCGAACGGCGGCGTGTCGTCGATCTCGTAGGTGCATACCGTGTTGCGGTTGATCCGGTAGATGATTTCCTTGTGGGTCTTGAACTCCATCAGGGCGGTGCCGTCGTACTCGCCCAGTTCGGACAGCGTCGGACGCATGTGCCGAAGGACTTCGGCGTGGTAGTGGTCGCTGTATTTACCGGCCGGGCAGCGGCAGAACAGTTTCTTGTCCGTTAGAAGCTGCTGGTGGATTTCGAGACCGGACCGGAACCCGATGCGGTGGTAGTCCGCGTCGGTCATTTCGGCGAACGGCTTGAATTCGAAATCGAGGAGCGCCTGGAGATCGGGTACGGCGGAAGGCGGATCAGCGGGGGTCATGCTCATGACCGTATCTCCCTGGTTGGAATCCGGAAACGCATGGGGCAGGCCGAGCCGTGCACACCCCGCCATGATAGCGATCATGGGGGAGCGAGGCAATCATTTTCAAGAAAAACCGCCGGGGACGGCCCCGGCGGTAGGATCCGGCCACCCGCTCCCGCCCGAGTGGGACGGGACCGGTTGTCGCCGCGTCTGATAACTAGGCCGAGGGCGCCGTGCCCAGAATCGCGGCCAGGTCTTCTTCCGCCGTCCCGATGGGGCGGATGGCGAATTTGTCCACCAGCACCTGGAGAACGGCCGGCGTCACGAAGGCGGGCAGACTCGGCCCCAGGCGGATGTTGCGGATGCCCAGGTACAGCAGCGACAGCAGAATCACCACGGCCTTCTGCTCGTACCAGGACAGAATCAGCGACAACGGCAGGCCGTTCACGTCGGTCTTGAAGGCTGCCGCCAGCGCGCCGGCGATCTTGATCGCGGAGAAGGCGTCGTTGCACTGGCCCACGTCGAGCAGGCGCGGGATGCCGCCGATGTCGCCGAACTCAAGCTTGTTGAAGCGGTACTTGCCGCAGGCGAGGGTCAGGATCATGCAATCCTTGGGCACCGCCTGAGCGAACTGGGTGTAGTAGTTCCGTCCGGACTTGGCGCCGTCGCAGCCGCCGACAAGGAAGAAGTGCCGAATGGCGCCTTTCTGGACCGCGTCGATGACTTTGTCCGCCACGCCGAGCACGGCGTTGTGGCCGAAACCCACCCAGATGGTGTCTTCGGGGCCATCCGCATCAAAACCGGGCGCCGCCTGGGCCGCCGCGATCACCGGCGCGAAGTTCCGGTCGGCGATGTGGGTCACCCCCGGCCACGCCACCAGACCCGTGGTGAAAATCCGGTTGAAGTAGGATTCCTTCGGTTTCTGGATGCAGTTGGTGGTCATCAGAATGGCGCCCGGAAAGGCGTCGAACTCCTGCCGCTGGTCCTGCCAGGCGCCGCCGTAATTGCCGGCCAGGTGGGGGTACTTTTTCAAACCAGGATAGGCCAGGGCCGGCAGCATCTCGCCATGGGTGTACACGCGAATCCCCGTCCCCGCGGTCTGCTGCAGCAGGGCGTCCAGATCCTTGAGGTCATGTCCGGACACCAGGATGGCCTTGCCCTTGAGCGGGTGGATGCGCACCCGGGTGGGTTCGGGATGACCGTACGCGCCGGTGTTGGCGGCGTCCAGCAGCTCCATGACCCGGATGTTGACCTCACCGACCCGCAGCGCGAGCGCCAACAGCTCATCGGTCTTCAGGTCCGGCCGGGCCAGCGTGTCGAGCGCCTCGTGAAAGAAGGCATACACGGCCTCATCTTCCTGGCCCAGGATCAGGGCATGATCGGCGTAAGCCGCCATGCCTTTCAGCCCGTAGGTGATGAGCTCTTCCAGCCCCACCAGGTCCTGGCTGCGGGCGCTCAACCGGCGCTGGATGCCGATCTGCTCCCCCTGCTGAAGCATGTCGCCGCGGCTGGCGGCGGGAACCAGGTGGGCCGGTTCGCCCAGAGTCTCGGGAGTCTGACCGGCCTGCTTGCAGGCCGCCGCATACGCGCCCCGGGCGACGTCCCGCAATCCGGCGACTTTCCGGATCATGGACTCCAACCGGGCCGGGTCGAAATTGACGTTGGTCACTGTGGTGAACAGCGTCTCGATGACCGCCAGGTCATACTGCCGGTCGCGCACCCCGAGCTGCCGCAGCCGGTGGGCGTACATGGCCAGACCTTCGGTAAAATACAGCAGCAGGTCCTGCAGGGTGGCGGTCTCCGCATCCTTGCCGCACACGCCGGCCTTGGTGCAACCGGTGCCCTGGGCGGTCTGTTCACACTGATAACAAAACATGCTCATATTTTCGCCTCCGCATTGAAATTTCTAATTTCACGGACTCAGCTTAGCCCGTCCGTCGAACATCGACATTGACTTAAGTCAAATTTGGATCAAAGGGGCCTCGGTGATGTATTGTAATCCATCACGCCAGCCGCCGGCTACAGAACGGCTGGCCGGGTTGCGCCTATGCGGATCGCCGGCCCTGTGCTAAAATGATGACCTGCCTGAATCCGGCGCCGCCTTCCTGTGATGCGATCAATCCGGGACTGGCGTGCGGCCGGATGAGATTTGCCGGCTGGCGCCGCCCGCGCATCAGCACCGCACGGCACCATGACCGACTGAACCGGTGCGGCCGTCCCGAGGAGAGTTTCATGGGCACGATCGAGACTTTCTGCCCCGGCTGTTTTCAGGACAAGGGCGCGTCGGCGATCTGCCCCGCGTGCGGTTACGACGAACGATCCCGTCTCAGTCCCATCGCTCTGCCGCCGCGTTCCCTGCTGAATGACAACTACGTCATCGGCCGCGTCCTGGGCCGTCCCGGCGGTTTCGGCATCACCTACCTCGGGTACGATCTCAGTCTCGAGACGCGTGTCGCCATCAAAGAGTATCTGCCCCGCGACATGGCCGGCCGCGACGATGACCACCGGACGGTGGTCCTGCACAGCCAGGACGACACGGAGAGTTTCACCTACGGCCTGGAGCAGTTCCTCAAGGAAGCCCGCACCCTGGCCAAATTCAACCACCCGCGGGTGGTCCGGGTGCGCGCGTTCTTCCAGGCAAACGCCACCGCCTACCTGATCATGGATTACATCGAGGGGATTTCGCTGGCCGAATTCCTCGAACGGTTGGATGGACCGCTGACCGAGCAGCAGGCGCTGGACGTCATGCTGCCCATCCTCGACGGGGTCGGCGTCGTCCACAGCCAGGGGTTCCTGCACCGGGACATCAAACCCCAGAACATTTATCTGACCTCCGCCCGACAGCCGATCCTGCTGGATTTCGGCGCCGCCCGCCTCGCCATGGGCGAGAAGAGCCGGAGCCTGTCGGTCATCCTGACGCCCGGTTTCGCCCCGTACGAACAGTACCACCGGCGAGGCGAGCAGGGGCCGTGGACGGACATCTACGCCTGCGCGGCCACGCTCTACTACATGGTCACCCGCCAAGCGCCACCCGACGCCCTGGAGCGGGAAAAAGGCGACACGCTGGAGCCGCCGGACAAGATCCAGCCCGGCCTATCGTCCCATTTCTGCCGGGCCATCCTTCAGGCGCTGGCCACCGAACCGGCTGCCCGCCCCCGATCCGTCGCCGAATTCCGGGCGCTGTTGCAGGGACGGTCCGTTGTCTCCGCCGCCGACACAGATCCCACCTTAGCGATCCCTGCCCCCATCCGGGCGCTCAGCGTGGCCGCCGACACGGGAGCTTCCGTCACGGCGGCCATCGAGCCGCCACGTCCGGCTCCAATTCGTCGTTCCTGGGTTCCCCTTGGGGCTGGTGTCGCCGTGGCCATGCTGCTGGCCGTCGCGGCTTTCATCGGTTATTGGATGTCCAGGCCCGCTCCCATTGACACCGAACGGCCCGCCGCATCCGCCGCCGCACCCGTCACCGCGCCGCCCGTGGCCGGACCGCTGACTGCGTCGTCGGCGACTCCCGCCGCCGCCGACGCCACTTCGCCACCGCCGCCGGCCGCCACCGCGGTATCCGCGCCGCCTCGCCCCGTGGCAACCGCGGCCGTCGGCACACCGGAAGCGTCCGCGCGCCCCCCGTCTCCCGCGGCCGCTCCATCCGGCGGCGCCACCCAAACGGACACGCCGCCGCCCGCCGCGGCCGCGGCCGGAACCGCTTCGCCGACGGCGGAAGCTCCCGCCCGGCGAGAACCCCTGCGCCTCAGCGAACCGGAATTGCGGGCCCGGTTGCGCGAATACACGCCGCCGCCCATGATCCGGCAGCGTATCCGGGCCGCCGTCCGATTCGTCAAGACCAGTTGTCTCATTCCCATCGAACTGCTGGTGAACGAGACGGGTGTTGTCGTTCGGGCCACGCCGAAGCCGTCATCATGCCCGCGCAACGTGGCGCTACTGTATGCCGAGGCAGCCAGCCATTGGCGCTTCGAGCCCACCCGCGGGCCGGACGGCGCCGCCGTCCCGGTCACGGGTATTGTCCACATCCCCTTCCCGCCTCCCGAGAAGGACGCGCCGGACGGCGTCAAACCCCCTCCGCGCCGCTGACACGGCCTCCCGGACGGCGGCCGCGGGGTGTCGTTCACGCCGCCCGGCAGTTCCCGCCGTGCTATAATGCCCCTCGCCCCGCACTCTCGCGCCGATCCCGATTTGCCGGAGCCGTCTCATGATCGTCCATGACTCAAACGCCGCCGCCATCCGGTCAGTCCGCGTGCTGCTGGTGGCGACCGGCTTGCTGATCCTGGCCGGCCCGATTGCGGCCCAGGTCAGTGAAGGGGGACTTCCCTACAGTTTTCAGAAATCCACCCCGCCCGCGATTCATGCCATCGAGTTCCCGCCGGTGGACGTTCCCGCCCTGCTGGCGGAGGACGCCCGGGAGGCGGCGCTGGGCCTGCCGTTCCGGTTCGGTTACCCCATCGAGCGGCGCCTGGACATGAACACCGCCGGCACGTGGTCGCCTCTCGCCGACGGCGGCCGCCTCTGGCGGTTGCGCCTGGTGTGCCCCGGCGCCTATTCCATCAACCTGGTCTACGACGAGTTCTGGCTGCCCCGCGGCGCCCGCCTGTTCCTCTACAACGATGACGAAAGCTCACTGCTCGGCGCCTTCACCCACCGCAACAACAAACCCCACGGCCGGTTCGCCACCGGGCCCACCCGGGGCGACGCGTGCACCCTGGAGTATCACGAACCGCCGGGCGTCGAGCGGTCCGGCCGGATCACCGTCGCCCGGGTCATCCACGGGTACCGCAACGTGTTCGACAAGCTGGACAAATCGTTCGGCGATTCGGGCGCCTGCAACGTGAACGTGAACTGCCCCGAAGGCGCCGCCTGGGAGGCCCAGATCCGCTCGGTGGCCATGATCTTGACCGGCGGCGGCTGGCGCCTCTGCTCCGGCGCGCTGGTGAACAATGTCCGCAACGACTTCACGCCCTACTTCCTCACCGCCAACCACTGCCTCGGCGGCGAGGAGACATGGGTGATCATGTTCAACTACCAGAGCTCCAGCTGCGCCAACGTCGACGGGCCCACGACGGACACGGTTTCCGGCACGACCCTGCTGGCCCACAACTGGGATTCCGACGTCGCCCTGCTCCGGCTCAGCGAGAATCCGCCGCCGGAATACAACGTGTTCTACGCCGGCTGGTCCGCGGTGGACACCGCGCCGCCGCACACCGTTTGCATCCATCATCCCAGCGGCGACATCAAGAAGATCACCTTCGACAACGATCCGCCCGTCTCCGCCACCTACGGCGGCACCCCGGCCAATTCCCACTGGAAGACGGTCCAGTACGAGCTGGGGACCACCGAGCCGGGTTCGTCGGGTTCGCCGCTGTTCGACGACCAGCAACGCATCATCGGCCAGTTGCACGGCGGCACCGCCGCCTGCGACGGCCCGGAACCGAACGATCAGCCGGATTTTTACGGCAAGTTCGCCCTGTCATGGAACAACGGGGCCTCCGCCGCCGCGCGCCTCAGGGATTGGCTGGATCCCGACGGCACGGGCACCACCGAACTGGACGGCATCAACGCGATCGACGGCCACCCCCCGGCGGTGGACATCACGGCTCCCGCCAACCATTCCCTGCTTGTCGGGCCGGTATCCGTTCACGCGGAAGCCACGGATGACGAGGGCGTCGTTCAGGTGGAGTTTTTTGTCGATGACGAGTCCATCGGCATCGACCCGGCCGCTCCGTACGCCGCGGATTGGGACACCACGGCCTGGGTCGACGGCGCGCACGTCGTTCGCGCCACGGCCACCGACACCGATGGTTTGAGAGCCAGCGATTGGATTCAGGTGACCCTGGCCAACTACGTTCTGGCGTGCGCCGCCGAAGCGGCGCCGGCCGCCGGAGTGGCCCCTCTGGCAGTGACGTTCACGGCCGCGGTATCCGGCGGGGAAGCGCCTTACAAAGTGTCGTGGGACTTCGGTGACGGCAGTGATCCTGTCAACGCGCCGGCCGCCACCCACGCCTACGAGCTTGCCGGCACGTACCACTGGGTCTTTTCGGTTCAGGACGCGCAGGGCGGACAGACGCACGACGAAGGCGACATCCTGGTCTCGCTGCCTCCCGCCGACCCGGCCAGCCAGGTCATCGCCGCCCACGTGACCCGGCTGCCCGGCTGGGCCAGCCAGATCGTGCTGACCAACACCGGCGACACGCCGGTCGAGCCCCGGCTGTACGCGCTGGCCGCCGACGGCGCCCATCTGGCCACCGCCACGATCCACGAGCTGCCGGGCCGCGCCCGCGCCGATCTGACCCCGGAAACCCTGTTCCCCGATGTGCCCGCGGAAACCGACTTCTGGGTGTTGGTCGTCGATGCGCCCCAGGTGGAAGGCGTCACCGTGTTCGGCACCAGTGACGGGCAGAGTCTCGTCACCATGCCCCTCCATCACGGGGGAGACACCGCCCTGGTCTTTCCGTTCGTGTACATCTCCGACATCTATTACACCGGCCTGACGCTTGTCAATCCGGCACAGATGCCGGTGACCGCCCGGTTGATCGCAGCAGCCGAATCGGGACAGGAGCTGGCTTCGGCCGACGTGGTTATCCCGGCCCGCGGCAAGTATGTCCGGCTGCTGGACGGCATCTTCCCGGACGTGGAGCCCGGCCTCATCCGGTTCGTGGCCGTATCCTCCGAACGGGAACTGGTCGGCTTCGAGCTGTTCGGTTCGTTCGTGGACGAGGGGCTGGCCGGCCTGCCAGCCGTCCTGATGACACCGTTGGCCGATGCGCCGGCGCTCCGGGACGACTCGCCGGTCACCGAACCGGTGTCCAAACCCACGGGATTTCAAGGTTGGGGAATATCCGAATCGGCCGTCCAACTGAGGTGGAACGCCAATCCCGAAGCCGGGATCCGTTATGTGGTGTACCGGAAGAACGGAATGTTCACCACCGAAATCGGCCGGACCGAAGCCACCGCCTTCACCGCCACGGGGCTGGAAACCGGCCGCACCTACACGTTCCTCCTGAAAGCCGTCGACGGCGCGGGTACCTTCTCGGCGTTCAGCCGGCAGATCCGGGTCGCCCCGCTTCCGCCCGGCCACACGGACTGGCCGCACCGCCTGTTCTACGGGGCGGTGCCCGATCCCGAGCGGTACTATACCGGCGTCACATTCTCCGACACGGGTCGCGATCCGGTCACGGTGCACGCGTTCGTCCATGACGCGAACGGGCTCGTGTTGGCCGAAGCCGCCTGGCCGGCCGAACCCGGCGAGCAGATCACCCGCGAACTCCCCGCCCTGTTCGGACAGGCGGAGATTCCCGAAGGCGCCTACCTGCGCGTCGGCGCCGACGCTCCCTTGACGGGATTTTCACTGTACATGACCCGTCCGGAACTGGCGGAGCCGTTCCTGTTCGACGGCGCCCCCGCCTGCCCGTGGGGGAGCTACGGCCTGATCTTCCCCATGGTCCCGGACGCGGACGGCTGGACCGGCAACCTGCGCCTGACCAGCCTGGCCGGCCAGGACGGACAGTTCACCGTGAGCGGTTACGATCGGAACGGCACACTGCTGGGCGCTCACTCGGCGCTCCTGCCGGCCGGCGGCCAGATCTTCCTGATCCTGGATGAGCTGTTCCCCGGCGCCCCGTCGGCGGCCGCCTGGCTGCGGGTCAACACCGACCAGCCCGTCATCGGCCAGATCCTGTTCGTGACTCCCGATTGCAACCGGCTGGGCGGCTATGCGGGAATCGCCACCGAGTAGCCGTATCGGACCCCGTGCCGTTCCGCGCCGCTGAACGGCCGAACGACCGTTTTGAACCGAAGCGCGTCATGATCCAATTGACCGACCAGGTGTTCCTGGACGAAGCCGAGCTGACCTACACGGCCACACCGAGCAGCGGGCCGGGCGGCCAGCACGTGAACAAGGCCAGCACCCGCGTGACCGTCCGCCTCGACATCGCCGCATCCGCCAGTTTGTCAGAGGCGGCCCGGCAGCGGATTCAGGAGCGGCTGGCCAGCCGGTTGAGCCGCGACGGCGTCCTGCTCGTTTCGGCGCAGGACACCCGCAGCCAGAAGACCAACCGCGACCGGGCGCTGGCCCGCCTGGTCCGCCTTCTGCGGGCGGCCTTGCGCGAAGATCCCCCGCGGGTTCCCACACCGGTTCCCCCGGCCGCCCGACGCCGCCGGCAGGACGCCAAGCGCCGTCGGTCCGCCGTCAAAGCCGTCCGTCGCAAACCCCCGCCGGATCTGGAATAGGCCGGGGTCGTCTCCCGGTCGCTCCGAAATGAAATGAAGTTGCAAAACCGCGGACCGCAAGGTAGCATGACCTGTCGGGCCGGATCGTAACCGGCCGCATGAAACGCCGCAAGGAGCAGGCCGTGTCAGCCAATCAGACAACCGTCCATCACATCGTCACCGGCGGCGATGACGGATCCGGTTCCCGCCGTCCGCTGGCGGTCGTCCTGCTGATCGCGCTCGTGGTCACCGGACTTGGACCTGGCTGCTCCGTCAAAAAAATGGCCGTCAACCGCCTGGGTGACGCCCTGGCCGGCGGCGGTGAAACATTCGCCTCCGACGAGGATCCTGAACTGGTGAAATCGGCGGTGCCGTTCAGCCTGAAGCTCATCGAGAGCTTGCTGGCTGAAAGTCCCCGGCACAAGGGGCTGCTGCTGGCGGCCGCGAGCGGTTTCACCCAGTATGCCTATGCCTTTGTCCAGCAGGATGCCGATGAACTCGAGGATGCCGATTTCACCGCCGCCACGGCCATGCGCCTGCGGGCCCGGAAACTCTACCTGCGGGCGCGCAATTACGGTTTGCGCGGGTTCGATGCGGCCCATCCCGGGTTCTCCGACGCCCTGCGCCGCGATCCGCAAGCCGCCGTCCGGCAGACCCGCGCCGGGGACGTCCCGCTGCTGTACTGGACCGGCGCCGCCTGGGCCGCCGCCATTTCGCTGGGCAAGGACGATCCCGACCTGGTGGCCGACCTGCCCATCGTCGAGGCACTGATGGACCGGGCGCTGGCGTTGGATCCGGATTTCGGGACGGGCAGCCTGCAGGCGTTCATGATCACCTTCGCCATGGGACGCGCCGCCGACGGCCGGGATCCCGAAGCGGAGGCCCGGCAGCACTTCGAGCTGGCGCGGCGGCTTTCCGGCGGTCACCAGGCCGGCCCGTTCGTTTCCCTGGCCGAAGCGGTCAGCGTCCAGAAGCAGGACCTGGCCGAATTCCGCTCCCTGCTGGAGCAGGCGCTGGCGGTCGACGTCGACGCCCGGCCCGAATGGCGGCTGGCCAACCTGGTCGCGCAACGCCGCGCCCGCTGGCTGCTGGCCCGCGCCGATCAGTTGTTCCTGACGGCAGATCCTGACGAGGAGACGGATCATGACTAGACCTGTTCGTGTGCTGGTTGGGGTGATCGTCCGACGGTTCCTCCCCGCCGCGCTGCTGGCGTTGGGCGCCGGGACTTCCGTGGCGGCCGCCGGGAAGGTCACCGTCAAGCTTGGCACCCTGGCGCCCCGCGGCACCTCGTACCACAAGACGTTGATGACCATGGGCGAAAAGTGGCGCGCCGCTTCCGGCGGCACCGTCAAACTGGTGGTGTTCCCCGACGGCACCCAGGGCGGCGAAGCCGACATGGTGGGGCTCATGCAGACGGGCAGTCTGAACGCCGGGATGCTCACGGGCGTGGGGCTGTCTGAAATCGAGAAAGGCGTGTCCGCCCTGGGCGGCACCCCCATGAACTACCGCAATCTGGCCGAACTGGAATACGTCATCGAGAAACTCCGGCCAACGCTCGAGCGGCGCATGCTGGAGAAGGGTTTCGTGGTGCTGTTTTGGGGTGATTCGGGATTCGTCCGCTTCTTCTCGAAGAAACCCATGGTCCATCCCGACGACCTCCGCCGGGCCAAGTTTTTCTGCTGGGCCGGCAACGCCGAGGAGTTTGATTTGTGGAAGTCCGCCGGCTATCACCCCGTCGCCCTCGAGACGGTGAACATCATGCCCAGTCTCCAGACCGGCCTGATCGATACGGTGGCCATGCCGCCCTTCTTTGCCCTGGCCAGCCAGTTGGACGCCCAGGCCTCCAACATGCTGCTGCTCAACTGGGGACCGCTGGTAGGCGGCACCGTCGTCACACGAAAAACCTGGGAGAAGATTCCCGCCGAGCTGCGACCCGCCCTGTTGAAAGCGGCCGCCGAGGCGGGCCGCGAAATCAAGGCGGCCGGACGGGCGGAAAACGAACGCTCCGTCGAGGCCCTCAAGAAGCGCGGGGTGAAGGTCACCACGCCCTCGCCCGAAATCGAAGCCGAGTGGCGCAAGGCCGTGGACCCCTACCGCGACAAGATCCGCGGGCGGCTGGTCCCCGCCGATCTCTTCGATGAAGTCGATCGGTTCCTGAAGGAGTATCGGGCCAAATCCGGGGCAACCGGCCAATGAGCACCGAATCCCCCGCCGAGCTCCGGCAACCGGACCCGGACCCCACGCGACCGGTCTGGCGCCGCGCCCTCATCGGCGGGGAAAACGCGCTGGTGGTGCTGCCGCTGGCCGCGATGGTGGTGCTGCCGCTGGCCGAAATCGTCCTCCGCGCCGTCTTCCGCACCGGAATTTCCGGCTCCAGCACCATCGTCCAGCACATGTGCCTGTTCGTGGGCATGTTCGGCGGCGCCATCGCCGCCCGCGAAAACCGGCTGTTGTCCTTGTCGACCATCACCACCTTCCTGCGCGGCCGGGCCAAATCCGCCGCCCGGCTCATCAGCAGCGGCGTCGCGGCGGCGGTCACGCTGTTTCTGTGCATCGCCAGTTTTGAGTACACCCAGGCGATGCGCCCGCTGGCCAAAGTCCTGGTGTACGGGATCCCGGTGTGGGTCATCCAGCTCGTGCTGCCGCTGGGCTTCGCCCTGGTGGCGCTCCGCCTGATCTGGCACGCGGGAACCGGCTGGCGAGAGCGCCTCATCGCCGTCGCGCTCAGCGCCGGGCTGGCGGCGCTCGCCGTCGGGCTCCCGCTCGATCCCGAACAGCTCATGGTGCCGGCGCTGGTGGTCCTGGGTGTCGCCATCCTGCTGGGTGCCCCGGTGTTCACCGCCCTAGGCGGCGCCGCCCTCATTCTATTCTGGGGACAGGGCGAGCCCACGCTCTCCATTCCGCTGAAGCACTACAGCCTGGTGACCAACCCCACCCTGCCCAGCATCCCGCTGTTCACATTGGCCGGTTACTTCCTCGCCGAGGGGGGCGCGTCGCGGCGGTTGGTCCGGGTGTTCCAGACTCTGGTGGGCGGATTCCGCGGCGGCCCGGCCCTGGTGGCCGTTTTGGTCTGCGCGTTCTTCACCTCCTTCACCGGCGCCTCAGGGGTGACGATCCTGGCCCTCGGCGGCTTGCTCATGCCCGTGATGCTGGCCGCCGGTTACCGCGAGCGCCCCGCCCTGGGCCTGCTCACGGGCGCCGGCTCGCTGGGACTCCTGTTTCCGCCGTGCCTGCCGCCGATTCTCTACGTCATCGTGGCCAACACCAGCGCCCAGGCCAACATCACAATCCAGCAGATTTTCCTCGGCGGCATGGGGCCAGGCATCCTGCTGGTGATCCTGACCGCCTGGTGGGGGATGCGCCAGGGGCCGAAGGTCAAACCGGGCGGCCGCCTCATCAACTGGCGCGACGCCGGCGCGGCGGTCTGGGCCGCCAAGTGGGAGCTGCTCATTCCCGTGGTCGCTCTGGCGGCGCTGTTTTCCGGCTATGCCACACCGGTCGAGGCGGCGGCGGTGACCGCTCTATACGCCTTCCTGTGCGAAAGCGTCATCCACCGTGACCTGCACCTCGTCCGCGACGTCCCCCGGGTCATGACCGAATGCGGCCTGCTAGTGGGCGGCGTCCTGCTGATTCTGGGCGTGGCGCTGGGCTTCACCCATTTCCTCATCGACGCCCAGGTGCCGGACCAGGCGGTGGAGTGGGTCACCGGCGCGATCCATTCCCGCCTGGTATTCCTGCTCGCGGTCAACGTGCTGCTGCTGGTGGTGGGCTGCCTGATGGACATCTTCTCCGCCATCGTGGTGGTGGTCCCGCTGCTGGTGCCCCTGGGCACCGCCTTCGGCATCGATCCTGTCCACCTCGGCATCGTCTTTCTGGCCAACCTGGAACTCGGCTACCTGACGCCGCCGGTGGGCATGAACCTGTTCCTGTCCTCCTACCGGTTCGGCAAGCCCATGCCCGAGATCATCCGGGCGATCATCCCGGTTCTGCTGGTCCTGCTGGTCGGCGTGCTCCTCATCACCTACGTGCCCCCGCTCACCACCTGGCTGCCCCGCTGGCTGGGCTGACGGCGACCGCCGCGACCTTGACCGTTTGCAAGACTCTCCAATTCTGCTAAGATAGCGGGCGTTGGCATCGCCGATCCATGAACTGTCATTTCATATTCATATCCAGGAGGATGTATGGCCATCGTATTGGACGGTAATTCGCTGACCATCGAGCGGCTGGTCCGGATCGCCCGCCACGGCGAGAACGTGGAACTCAGCGCCGACGCCCTGGAGCGGATCCGCGCCTGCCGCGCCATGCTGGAGGAGAAGATCCAGGCCCACGAGATCATGTACGGCGTGAACACCGGCATCGGCGAGTTTTCCGAGGTGGTGCTCAACGACGAGCAGGTCCAGCAGTTCCAAAAATACCTGATCTACAACCACGCCGCCGGCATCGGTGATCCCGCTCCCATCGAGTACGTCCGCGGCGCCATGGCCGGCCGGATCAACGTGCACGCCCACGGCAATTCCGGCTGCCGGCCCGAGATCACCCAGACCTTCGTGGAGATGCTCAACAAGGGCGTCACCCCCGTCGTCTGCCAGAAGGGTTCGGTGGGCGCCTGCGGCGACCTGGCGCCCATGTCCCAGATCGCGCTCCTGCTCATGGGCGAGGGCGAGGCCTGGTACCAGGGCGAACGGCTGCCCGGCGCCGAGGCCATGCGCCGCGCCGGCATCCCGGTCCCGGGCCTGCTGGCGCGCGACGGCCTGGCCGCCATCAACGGCTCCAACCTGCTCACCGCGATGAGCGCCATCCAGCTTTACGACATGAGCCGGTGGCTCAAGCAGGCCGAAATCGCCTGCGCCATGTCCCTCGAAGCCCTCTACGCCAACCTGAAGCCGTATGACGTGCGCCTGCACCAGGTCCGGGGATTCCCCGGCGCGGTGCGGAGCGCCCTGGCGATCATGAAATGCATCGAAGGGAGCGACCTGCAGTCCGGCAAGCTGAAGATGAAAGTCCAGGATGCCTACTCCATGCGCTCCAGTCCGCAGGTGATCGGCGCCGCTCATGACGCCCTGGCCTTCGCCCGCCAGCAGGTGGAGATCGAGCTCAACGGCGTGGGCGACAACCCCATCTTCCTGCCCGAGCACCGGCTGACCCTGACCGGCGCCAACTTCCAGGGCACCCCGGTGTGCCTGCCCATGGACATGGTGAGCGCCGCCATCACCACGGTCTGCGTGATGTCGGAGCGCCGGCTCAACCGCCTGACCAACCCCGCGCTCAGCGTCGGGCTCCCGCCGTTCCTGACCAAGGGCGCCGGCATGTTCTCCGGCATGATGCTCA